>DAHXOV010000153.1 GCA_027364695.1 bacterium | reverse complement strand
GGACAAAATCTACAGGTCGTAAATTCTTTTATTACAGCGCTATCTAAATATCTATTCCCAAAAATTTGTCCATTATTCAGAAGCATTTGCATTAAAGTAGCAAGATCGGTTGCATTCCCAAATAGTCCTGCATGACCTGCTACTCCTCCCATTATGGCAGCGCCAGGATCATGTACATATCCCCATATCATTTGTTTTCTAAATGTATTATCTATTTCCGTGGGGGCGATTTGATTTTTATCGTAATATTTTAGTGGCTGGTAGGTAAGCCCTAAATTCATTGGCTGATAAAAGTTTTTTACCACATATTCGTCTAATGATTCACCTGTTATCTTTTCTACTATTCTTTGTATAAAATAATACATTAAATCGCTATACACATACTTTCCCGCATCTTTTATCGGGCTTTTTAATAGATCATTCCATAAAGTATCTTTAAAGTCATTGCTCATCCACATTTTATTTAAAATTTGAATGCTATGGCTAGCGCTAGAATCTTCATTGATTACATTCATACCTTTTTCCTGATATTTCAATAATTTTGTATAAAAGGGAATAAAAGGTAATAAGCCAGCTTGATGTGTGAGTCCATCTTCTATAATAATTTTTCCTTTATTACTATATTTTAATTCAGGAAGATAGTATTCTAATGTTTTTTTAATATCTAATTTTTTTTCACTTACTAATTTCATCAATGCCATGGCTGATGCTGCCACTTTTGTAACAGAAGCTAAATCGTATAGTGTAGAATTATTGACCACACTTGCAGTGTCATCGTAGGTGTACTTTCCATAGGATTTTCTAAAAAAAATATGCCCGTGCTTTACCACTGCAATCTGACAACCAGGAAATATATTTTGATGAATGGCTGAGTACATCAAGGAATCTATTTTTTTATTCAACACATCCGTGTTGATGCCCAATTTTTCTGGATAAATTTCACTTAAACGAATCAAAGATTTAAACGTTTGTCCTACACCTGCAGAGAAATATTTATTACTCACAGGCGCCCTGCCTTGCGGAGAAACAGATCCAAATATTATATCTGCTGCTGCTTTTGATAGATCTTTTTTATTTTCATAGGCATATAAAATAGCTTCAAAGTATTCCGGATGTTTAAATACATTCATATTATAGGGCGTTCCGCTGATAATGAGAACGGTTTTTTTCTTTATTGCTATTTTTTCAATGATTGAAATAGTACTATCTGTTTCTGTTTTATTTTTTTCATCGTTACCATTAAATAATTTTTTTTGAATCATTTGTATAAACACCACATCGGAATGAGATAATTTATCAAATAAAAAATGTGTATCCAAGGACGAATAATTGATGATAGAATAATTATCGGGTAATAGGTAGTTGGTAATTTGAGAATTAAACGAATTGTTGGCGCTATCTCCTACAGTAATATGTAAAAATCGTATACTTTTTGTGTTTTTAATGGGTAAAAAATCGTTTTTATTTTGCACCAGAGTAATGGCGCGTTGTGATATGTTGGTAATCAGTTGTTGCGAAATTCTGTTTTTATAGATATCTTCATATAAATGTTTTCTTTTTACAAAAGCATTTTTTTTCACATGAAGAATATATTTGTATTTCAGAATTTTTTTGCACACTTGTTCTATCTGACTCCATTGAATAACCGAATCATTCAGTGCTTTTTCAATAGAATCAATAACTTTGGTTACATTTTCAGAGAATAATAACACATCATTACCTGCCTTGATTGCCTGCACTTCTGCTGTTCCTGCAGGAAAAAATTTTGCTACGCCTTTCATGCTCATTGCATCAGTAAAAATCAGCCCTCGGAATTGCATTTTATTTTTCAATAAATCGGTAACAATTTTTTTGCTCAATGTAGCTGGTCTGTTTTTTGCAGAATCTAAAGCAGGTACATTCAAATGTGCAATCATAATAGCAGGGATGCCTTTTTTTATAAGCCTCTTAAAAGGGTAGTGTTCCAAAGTATCCAATCTGTTGTCAGAGTGGTTGATAACGGGTAAGTCTTTATGCGAATCAACATCGGTATCGCCATGCCCTGGAAAGTGTTTTATGACGGGTAAAATGCCATTATCCATCAATCCTTGCGCGTACATCCATGATTTTTGAAATACCTGTATTTTATTTTCTCCAAAGCTTCTTACTCCAATCACGGGGTTGTTTGGATT
>DAHXOV010000146.1 GCA_027364695.1 bacterium | reverse complement strand
AGGTTATATTGACAGGTGTAAAGTAATTGGTTTTATTGGCAAGTTCATCATTTAAGAAGGCTGTAAATGGTCTTTTTGTTTCATATATTACTTCCAGTGCCCGCATTATTCTTACGTGGTTGTAAATGTCTGTTTTTTTATAATATTCAGGGTCTTTTTCTGATAATTCTTTTTGTAAAAATTCTATTCCTTTTTCTTTATACAATTGTTGCACTTTTTCTTTGGTATGTTGAGCTATTTGGGGAATTTCATTTAATCCGTTTAGCACAGCATTTATATAGAATCCTGTACCGCCTGTCATTATTACAATAGGATGTTGCTGAAATAGTTGTGGTAATAATTGATGTGCTTCTTTCTGATAATCGTAAGCAGTATAATTTTGATGAACAGAAATGTGTGAGATGAAATAATGTTTTACTTGTTGAAGTTTTAAATCACTGGGTTTAGCGACGCCTATGTTCAATTCTTTGTATATTTGTCTTGAGTCGGCAGACAGGATAACTGTTTGAAAATGTTTGGCTAATGAAATAGACAGTTCTGTTTTTCCAATGGCTGTGGGGCCGGCAATTATTACCAGAAATTTTTTATCCATTCTCTGAATTATTAAAGAATATTATTCAATTGTTCTTTCATTTTTTCTAAAACGTCTTTCATTTCTATTACTAGTTTTTGAATAGCTTCGTCATTGGCTTTGCTACCAGTGGTGTTTATTTCTCTTCCTATTTCCTGTGTAATAAAAGACAATTTTTTACCTGCATTAACTTCGTCTTTACATACATTTTTAAAGTATTCCAAATGGCTTGATAACCTGACCAATTCTTCATTGATATCTAATTTTTCCAGATAATAAATCATCTCTTGTTCAAATCGTTCGGTATTTATTTTAGATATGTCTAAATTTTCTTTTAGAGCATTCAAAATTTTTTCTTTTATTTTTATTTTTCTTGCTGGTTCTGTTTCTGCAATTTTTATTTTTAATTGTTCTATTGTTTTTATTTGATTCAAAATGTCTTTTTCTAATTTCTCTCCTTCTGTTTTTCTGAAAGAGTTAACCTGGTTACAGGCTTCCTGAACAACTTTGAGTATAAAGATTTTATTTTCTTCAGTGAGCAGTTCATCTTCTTTGTTTTTAGAAGTGTCGGGCAAATGAATAATTTCTCTGAATATACTAGCAATCATATAATCGTTATTTTCTTTAATATCCAGATGCTGTACGAGTTGTTTTAGCTGCAAATAATAATTTTTGATTGTATCTGCATTGTATTGTTTAAATGTCAGTTCGCCTGTT
The DNA here is from genome assembly GCA_027364695.1 of bacterium. Lineage (GTDB taxonomy): Bacteria > Bacteroidota > Bacteroidia > B-17B0 > Aurantibacillaceae > BPGX01. The sequence goes on along the minus strand of DAHXOV010000146.1, from coordinate 8,660 downwards.
ATTTCTGTATGGATTATTAATTCAATTTTTCCTCTTATGAAAGTATTATGCAATATATTTCTGATTTCTAATTCTAAATATCTCAGCCAATGAGGTATTTTCAAATTAATGTCTATTCCTTTACTATTCAGTGTTTTTAATTCTACACTGACTTTTAAATATTCATTTTTGTTTTCACCTTTTCCATAACCTGTCATTGAATAAAGCATGGTATTTTATTTTTTTGAATTAACTAAATAGATGCCTAATAATACAAAAGATCCTGCAAATACTTTTGTAGCCGTAATTATATCTTTTCCCATGAATACGGCAAAAAGAGTGGCTAAAAAAGGTTGTGTGTAAATATACATACTCACCACCGAAGTGCTTAATAATTTAAGTCCATAAGTATTTAATAAATAGGCTAAAAAGGTGGTTGCAATCACAACGAAAGCAATAGCCATCCATATACTCAAAGGAATATTGATCCATTCTTCGTTTTTCAAGAAATAAAATGCGATAGGGAAAAATAATACAGTACCCCACAAAAACATCCATTTCATTACTGCTACGGTATGATATTTTCCCAACATTTCTTTTCCATAAATTAAAAACAATGCCCATGAGGCAGAATTAATAAGCGTCATTACATCTCCCAGCCATGTGTCTGAGCCAAAAGAGAAATTGCCTTTAAACAAAATTAAAATGAGTGCGCCCGTAATACCCATTAAAAGCCCTAAGCCTTTTTTCCATTCAAACTTTATTTTATCTTTTTTATTAAAAATAAAAAATCCCAATATAAATACAATAATAGGGTTGGATATCATGATAATAGCAGAATTGATAGGTGTAGTAATACTCAGTCCATAAATGAAAAAGAACTGATTGATAAGCACGCCAAAAAGAGAGAGGTAAAACATTTGTTTAATGTCTGACACGTTTACTTTTTGTTTTTCAGATGAAATGAAAAAACTCAATAACCAAAAAAGCAGTGTGGCGCCCATAATTCTGAGAAATACAAGAGATATCGGGTGAAGATATCTTGGCATAATATCTTTAGCAATAGAATAGTTCATTGCATAAATAATTTGTGCCAAAAAGAGAGAGAAATGACCTACTTGTGACGGCGTGTGTTTCAAGGACATTTATTTTTTATTCTTCTTGCTTTATTACTCTTATATCCTGAATCAATCTTGATACTTCAATACTATCAGTACCATCGTAATATCCACGAATATGTCCGCGTTTATCTATCAAGGCAAAATTTTGTGTATGAATAAAATCATCAGCGCCTCCATCGCTTTCTTCTGCATTAAGCAAGTAGGATTTTCTTGCTAAGCTATACAAATGTTTTTTATCACCTGTGAGGAATAACCATTTTTTATCATACACTCCGTGTTCTTCAGCATATCTTTTTAATACAGCGGCACTATCATCTTCGGGGTTGACAGTATGTGATAGAATCAGGACATCTTTATCATCTTGAAATTCTTTATATACTCTTTGCATTTGTTTTATCATAATAGGGCAAATGGATTTGCAGGTAACAAAAAAATAATCTACCACACATATTTTCCCTTCTATATCTTTTTTTGTAACTGTTTCATTATATTGACTCACAAGCGTAAAGTTTGCGATGGTATGCTTTGTTTTATCAGACAATTCTTCAGGACCATAATAAGGTAGTCTTCTAACAGGTTCTTTATTTTGTTTTTTTTGAATAAACAACAAGGCTACTATGACAATTCCAATGCCAATAATAAAAGGTAATTGTAACTTTTTCATACTATATTTTTAAATATCATTCCTTTCATTTAAGATGCGGCGTAAATAATTTGAATAAATTCTTCTCCTTTCAAGGAAGCAGAACCGATGAGACCACCATCAATATCTTTTTGAGAAAATAATTGGGAAGCATTGCCAGCATTACAACTTCCGCCATATAATACAGGTATTGCATTAGCTATATTTGTATCCTTTTTCGCAATGATTTCTCTAATAAAACGATGCATTTCTTGTGCTTCTTTTGGCGATGCATTGACACCCGTTCCAATAGCCCATATTGGTTCATACGCAATAATGATTTGAGACAATTGTTCATTATTTAAACTGAAAATATTTTCTAACTGTTTTTCTACAACATCAAATTGCAAGCGATTTTTTCTTTGTTCCAACTCCTCTCCTACACAATAAATGGCTTTTATATTTTCATTTAATGCTCGTTCTAATTTTCGTTTTAATATTTCTTCTGATTCATTAAAAATGCTTCTTCTTTCGGAGTGTCCAATGATTACATAGTCACAATGCACAGATTTTAAAATGCTTGCAGAAACTTCACCAGTATAGGCACCTTTTTCAAAAGCGCTACAATTTTGAGCTCCCAAATAAAAATTTTTTTCTTTATTTAATACCTGACCAATCGGATACAACAAGGGAAAAGTGGGGCAAATAATTTTTATTACTTTATCATACTCATTCACTTTTAACTGTAAAAATTTAACCAACTCAATACCCTCGCTCAGTGTTTTATTCAATTTCCAGTTAGCAGCAACTATTTTTTGACGCATTTTTTTAATCCACAAATATAATTAAGTTATTGAACACTCTTGCAAAAAAAAACATTCCTGCTTACTTTCGCCTTTCAAATGATTAGAAAAGAAATTTTAATTTTTATTGTTTGTCTTCTCACAGCATTTATTTTGTGGATAGTACATCAATTAAATCAAACCTATATCCGACCCTATCATTTCAACACAAATATCACTCAAATACCCAATATATATGAAAAGGATAGCGATTCCATTCATCTTAAAATAACCGTTAAAGGTTCTGGATTAAAAATTATCTTACTTGAGAACTATTTTCCTGAAAAAATAAATATACCCTTTAATAAACTGAAAAAACTCAACAAGAAGGGGCTGTTTCTCATTCGCACTCAAAGCATACTTGAAAACAAAAGTTTTCCTGTAAAAATTAAAATAACAGAATTGCAACCCGATACAATAAGCATTCAACTTAAATCCAAAAAGAAAAAATGAAGGTAATTTGTATCACAGGCGGAATAGGATCAGGAAAGTCTATGGTCGCAAAGGTCATAGCAACACTTGCTTACCCTGTTTATTATTCAGATGAAAGGGCAAAACAAATGTATTTTCTTCCTAATGTAAAAAAACAGATTGTCAAATTACTTGGTCATCAAAGCTATTTGAATGAGCATGAGATTGATAAAAAATATATTGCGTCAAAAATTTTTAACGATAATACGCTTTTACAGCCAATTAATTCTATCATACACACCGCTGTTCAAAACGATTTTAAAGAATTTATTACAGCACATTCAGACGCTCCTTTAATATTCAAAGAAAGTGCTATTTTGTTTGAGTCCCATTTACAAAATAATTGTGATAAAATTATATTAGTAACAGCGCCAAAGGAAATCAGAGTACACAGAATAAAAAAAAGAGATAACTTAAACGAAAAAGAAATTCTTCAAAGAATGGAAAAACAATGGGGCGATGAAAAAAAAATACCACTTGCACATTTTGTCATCAATAACATAGATACAGAGCCGCTGTTACCCAAGGTGATTCAGATTTTAGAAGAGTTAAAGAAAAATTAAAAATCGTATGTTGGAATATCAAGGTGCTCCCTCTACCCTATTTATTATCAATATTACGAAGTAGGTTTTTATACAATTGATCCATGTTTTTCACTAACCTTTCATACGAGTATTTTTCAATAATTACAGGACTTATCACTGAATGTATTTGAATGTTCTGATGCGCAAAATTTTCAATCGCATTTAATAGCGCATGAGCAAATGTTGAAGATAAAAAACCATTGACAATAATTCCTGCCTCCTTTTTCAATATATCTTGCACCCCACCAACATTTGTAGTTACAATAAATCTGCCTGCTGCCTGTGCTTCCAATAAGCTGACTGGTGTCCCCTCGTTTTTAGAGCACAATGTAACAATGTCTAATCCTGCATACGCCATATCCATTTCTTTTATCCAAGAAGTAAAATAAAAATCTGCATTGGCTTCATATTTATTTGTTCGGTAACTCATATTATTATCTTTCACATATTGCATCAACTTCTTTTTCAAATCACCATCTCCTATAATAATTATTTCAAATTTTTTGTCTGTCAATGTTTTTAGCAACTTCACTGCATCTATCAGTAAATAATGATTTTTGACAGGCACTAACCTTCCCACAATACCAATAGCAATGATATCATCAGCAATATTATACATTTGCCTGAAAACAGATCTCTTGTGCGGCAAGTCTTCAGAAAATTTTTTTAAATCCAATCCTAATGGAATTATTTCAAATTTATCAGGACTGGATATTTTTAATAGCTCTGCAAGTTCTCTTTTTTGTTGATGGCTAATAGCGATAACAGCATTGCTTTTTTTAGCCAAATATCTTTCTGTTTTCAAAAAAATATTGGTAATAAAAGAATTAAAATATGAATGAAAGATGTGCCCATGAAAGGTGTGTACTATAACAGGGACTTTTTCGTGAACAGCTGCCAATCTGCCTAATAATCCTGCTTTTGATGCGTGTGTATGCACTATATCAGGTTTATAATTTTGAATCATTTTTCTAATCAATAAATACGATTTAAAATCATTGAATCCATTGATTGAGCGAGACATTTCAGGGATAATCACTGGCTCTATATGCAAACTTTTTACAATATGTAAAGAATCTACTTCGTGCTCTTCAGGCACACCGCCCATCAGTAATGTAGAGTATTCGTTGGGCATATATTTAGTAAGATAAGCGGCATTATAAGTAGGACCACCTAAGTTAAATCTATTGATTATCCTTAATATCTTTATCATAAAAACTTATCAATGTATCTATTAAATTTTTCGTACCACGCCTGAAAAACAAGAATTGACCATATTTTCAATGAGGCATCGTTCAAATTATTTCTTTTCATCTGTGTGATAAGTTGTTGAATGAGTTCATAATTAAATAAACCTTGTAACGAAAGAAATTCTTTTTTGAAATAATAATGTTCATTTACAACAGGTAATAGTATTTTATGCAAAGGTATTTCAAACCCCTTCTTTTTTTTAGACAGAATTTTATCGGGAAGTAAATAAGAAAAATTTTTTCTCAGTAAATACTTTTGTTTAGAATAAAATATTTTATCGCTGAATGAAGCATGATACAAATACTCTACCACCCTATGGTCTAAAAATGGAGACCTGATCTCTACAGCATTTTGCATTCCAAAAAAATCAATTTTATACAACATATCATTTGGCAAAACAATTTCCAAATCAGCAGCATTAAATATCCTCACATCATCTAATTCTTTATATTTTTCAAATAAAGAATAAAAATAATGATTGTTTAAGGGAGGATTAAACAGTTGATGAATATATGTATCTTCTGCCCATTGAGAAAGATAGATATATTTTTTTAAGGGTGTTAATTGTGATCCTTTTGAAAAACGTTTTAGCTTCCTGATATGATTAAACAGTCTGTAGCTTCTGCTTTCAGGAAAAAGAGAAGTTAATACATCTACAGGTACAGATAACAATTTAAGTACAGGATAATACTTAAGTAAAAATATCTTGTGTTTGTTGTATCCCATTAATAATTCATCTGCTCCATCTCCTGACAAAGCTACAGTAACATATTGTTTTATTTTCTGACTAAGAAAATACACATTGAGAGCTGATGAGTCTGCAAAGGGTTCGTCTATTCTTTCTAATAAAGAAAAAAACTGAGAAGCTATCTCGTCGATACTTATTTCAAAATTATGATGCTTGCTGCCGATACTTTTTGCCACCATTTCTGCATCGGCTGTTTCGTTGTATAATGCTTCATCTTTATATCCTAAGCTAAAAGTATGCAACTCTTGCTCATGCTGCTTTGCTAATGCACATACTATAGAAGAATCTAATCCACCACTCAAAAAAGCACCTATCGGGGCATCCGATATTAACCTCTTTTTTATCGCATCGTTGAATAATTCCTCAAAAGATGTATTTATTCCGTCCATTTTTCTTTCTATGTCATACCACTTTTGATGAGTTATTTTATCAGATTTAATGTGAATATAATGACCAGGCAACAACCTTTTAATACCATTCAAAACACTATTTTCTCCCGGAATATAGTGTAATCTGAAATAAGTATAAAGAGCGTCCATATTCAAAGATAATTTTTTTTGTATGAGTTCAAGCAAAGAATGGATTTCAGAAGAAAAAGCAAAAATATTTAAATCGCAATAGTAATAAAGTGGCTTTTCTCCAAACCTGTCTCTTATTACATAAAGCTCTTTTTCTGCATCATCGTAAAAAGCAAATGCAAAAAAACCATTGATATTTTCAAGTCCATGAATTCTATATTTATCAAAATATTTTATTAATACTTCTGTATCACCTTTTGTTACTACATTCTCAATATCTTTACATAGCTCCTGGTAATTAAAAATTTCTCCATTATAAACAACACATTTATTTTTGTTCAATAAAAACGGCTGATGGCTTTGTTCTGATAAATCAATGATAGACAATCTTGTATGATAAAACACAGCATCATCAAATGCATAATACCTTTGAGCATCAGGTCCTCTATGCCTCAGTATTTCTAATACTTTTGTATCGGGCTGAAGTGAAATATTTTTATTTAGTCTGTAAATACCAGCTATACCACACACAATAATTATTTTTTGTTATAGTAAAAGTTTCTATAAATGAGGTGTATTTTATATCTCCACGCTATGTAAAGAACAAATAAAATCAAGAAAATATTATTTACAATAATTTTAAGCACATGAGATGAAAAATTAAATTGATTGGAGAGTATAAATATAATTACTACAAGAAAGATATTGAATACAATCTTAGATATCGGATATTTTATCTTATAATATTTTTGTCCTAATAAATAGGCCATCATCATCATTGTAAAATATGCAGCAAATGTAGCCCAGGCAGAAGCTACATAAGCATATTCAGGCACAAAAGCAAAATTGATTGCCAAGGTAATAATAGCACCCATCATTGTAATATATGCCCCTATTTGAGTTTGCCCTGTAAGTTTATACCAAAAAGAAAAATTAAAATAAATACCCAAAAATAAATTCGCCGTGAGCAATACAGGTACAACCTTTAACCCTACTCTGTAAGATGGTCCTATAAAGTATTGAAGAACAGGTAAATTAAGCACCGTGCCCAACCATATTACAAGAGCAAAAGCAATAAAAATATCGGTCGTTTTAGCATAAATTACTTTAGAATCATTTTCCTTAAATGCCTTAAAAAAAATTGGCTCTGCCGCATAACGATAGGCTTGAATAAAGAGACTCATCAATATAGATATTTTGTAACATGCCCCATAGACTCCCTGAGCATATTGAGCCACACTCGCAGGCAAAAGATATTTTAATATGATTCTGTCAAAGGTTTCATTGATCATACCTGCCAAGCCCACTACTAAAAGAGGTAAAGCGTATAACAGTATTTTTTTACTTAAATCAATATCTATTTGAAATTGAAATTTTTTCCATACAGGAAATAATAAAAACAAAGACACAACATTCGCTAATAAATTACTTAAAAATGAATACCCAATACCTATAGATGGCTCATATATCGTAGAAAAAATAGATTGCTTCCCTTCGTCATAACTTCCTTTACAAACAAGAAAGAAAAATAAATTCAAAACAACATTTATCAGTACATTGATCATCTTCAATAAAGAAAATCTCATTGCCTTTTGTTCTTGTCTCAAATAAGCAAATGGAATAGATAATAAAGCATCAGATGCTATAATGCCAATTGTCCAATAAATAAATAGGATGTTTTGATATTTTAAAACGGCTACGATTGTACCAGAAAAAGCAAAAAGAACACAAGAAAAAATCACCGTGGACAGAATAATTAAACTCAAAGCATTATCAAACACTTTTTTAGTATCATTCAATTGATTGGAAAAACGAAAATAACTCGTTTCCATACCATAAGTAAAAATAATGTTCAAAAAAGAAATATACGCATACACCTCTGCATTGATACCATATTCAGCAGGATTAGTAAAAAGGTAAGTGTAAAGCGGCGTAAGTAAATAGTTCAAAAATCTCGGTAAAACAGTGCCAAGTCCATACACACCTGTTTGACCAAATAATTGTCTGACCGATGTCATGCTTTTGATTAAGGCATAAAACTACTGATAATAAATTAAACAATGAAAATACAATTTCATTTAGAACAGCTATTCATCAAACCCAATCAAATTCAGGGACCAATCACTCATATCTCATATATCACAGACACATTTTCTACCAATCCATTGATAGGTGGAGACAGTTTTGTAACCTTCACTAAAATTTTTTCTGATAATGGATATACTGTTTTGCAGTGCAATGCAATTTTTTTAGCAACCGTCTCTATTAATTTAGTGGGAATGGCCATTTCTTTTAATACAATATCATATATTTTACAATAATCTACCGTACGGCTCAATTCATCTGCATCTGCTGCCAGTTCATAATTATAATGAATGCTTACATCCACAAGATATTTTCCGCCTGTTTTTTTTTCTTCAGGCATACAGCCATGAAAAGCATAACACTGAATACCCTTAATTTCTATTATTCTCAACATTTTTTGTCCGCAAATAAACTAATTAAAATCTAATCCATCTGCATT
>DAHXOV010000140.1 GCA_027364695.1 bacterium | reverse complement strand
ATACAGCGCTAATGATACAATAAAAACCACAATGGTGTATAGAGTAAAAAAAACATCCGGGTTAATATTATTCATCTTAATGGCTTTAAGAAGAAGTGGCTTTGTCAGTTAAATGGAGAAACAAAAGTTTTGAATGTTTTTCCGATTTTATCTTTTTCTGATAAAACAGGGCTTTTTACTTTCCAGTCAATATTGAGATCTTTATCATTCCAAAGTAAGGTATCTTCGGATGCTTTATTGTATAAATGAGAGCATTTGTATGAAAAGATAGTATTATTTTGTAGGGTGGCAAATCCGTGGGCAAATCCGATGGGTATGTAGAGCATTAGAAAATTATCTTCTGTTAGTTCAATGCTAAATGTTTTGCCGTAGGCAGGTGAATTTTTTCTAATATCAACTACGACATCTAGTACTGCTCCTTTAATGACACGCACTAGTTTGGCTTGTGCAAGGGGGGGGTGCTGAAAATGAAGCCCTCTGACTACATTTTTTTGAGATAATGATTGATTGTCTTGTACAAACTCATCGGTCATATTATTTTGATGAAATAGTTTTTGATTATATGATTCAAAGAAATACCCTCTTTCGTCTTTGAATACTTTTGGCTCAATTATTAAAAGTCCCGGTAAATTGGTATTAGTAATTTTCATACTATTTTTTTAGTCCACGTAATAGTTACTTTGTTTTCCATAAACATACCCATAGCCATAACCGTAACCATAATTATAACTATAAGTTTTTTTATTAATTTCTAGTCCGTTAAGTACTACGGACAGTTTGGAAATTTTATGTTCATTTTTCAGACGATCGTATATTTGTACGAAGTTTGTTTTTGAATAGTTGGCACGGAATACGTAAATGGGTATATCTGCTTTTTGTAGAATGGGAGTAGCATCTGATACCAATCCGATGGGGGGATTGTCAATGATGATGAAGTCATACTCTTTTTTTAGGTAGGATAGTGTTTGGTCTAATGCAGGTGAGAGAATCAATTCGGATGGATTGGGGGGGGTAGGTCCAGCAGTGATTATTTTGAGTTGAGGCAGGGGTCCTTGCTGAATAGTTTCTTCTGTAGAGTGGATACCGGATAATACTGTACTCATACCTTTTTTATTAGGCAATTGAAAGCCTTTGTCAATTTTTGGTTTTCTCATGTCTAAATCAAGGATAATCGCTTTTTTGCCCATAAATTCGAGGATGCCTGCTAAATTTACGGCAATAAAAGTTTTACCTTCGCCTGAGATAGTAGAAGTAAGGGCTATGATTTTAGGATGGTTAGAATGGTCTATAAATTGCATATTAGAACGTAAGCTTCTGAATGCTTCTGCGATGATTGATTGGGAATTTTTATCAACGACCAGCTGAGAGACTTCCAGTGATTTTTCATATTTTGGAACGAGACCCAAGATGTTTACATTGGCATTGGTGGCTTTGGTAATGTTTGACAAAGAGTAAATGGTATCATTGCTGATGTATTTATAAAATACAAGGAGAAAGGAGAGTAAAAAGGTGGAGAGCAGTCCTAATGTGATGGAGGATTTTTTGCTGGGAGAGACAAATTGGGCAGAAAAAGTTTTTTCTAAAATGATATTTTGAGAAACAAACCCTGCTTTTGAGATAGAATATTCAGTTTTCTTTTCAAGCAAAAGAGTATAATACTTTTCATTGATAGAATAGATTCTGGAAAGACGGGTAAGCTCTATTTCATCTTCATTATCTGGATATACTTCCGATTTCACTTTATTTTTTCTTTCTAATAAATTTTTGTATTGTGTTCTGTATTTTTGTTTTAAGTCATAAATGGTTTCTATGAGTATTTTTTCTTGATTTTCTATTTGATAGTTAATGATTTTTATTTGTTCAGAGTTAGGGGTTACTTGATATAAGAGATTTTCTTTTTCTAATAATAATTTCTGGAAGTTGTTTGTGATATTCTTAATGCTCTCTTCGTAAGAGGTACCGCTTGCTAATGATATAAGTTGATACAAGTTAATATTTTTTTGACTTTGTATGTTGTTTAATATTTCATCTAGAATTTTTTCATTGAGTTCTATTTGCAGTAATTGTTCTTGTACAGATGAATATAGCTGTGATTGGGAAGCGTTGAGCGCAGAATGTTCGTTGGTGGTGAGAATATTTTTTGACTTTTTAAATTCGTTTAATTTGGTTTCGGAGTTTCTCAGTTCTTCATATACCATACTGAGTTGCATGTTGATAAAGTTTAAAATGCTTTTTGAACTTTCGCTTTTCCTTTCTACATCATAGTTCAGATACTCTTCTGCAATAGCATTGACAATATCAGATGTTTTTTGGGGATTCACATCTTTAATAGAAATGGATATGGTTTGTGCAAGGTCATTGAGGGGCTTAATTTCTAATTTTTTCTGGAGATTGGATGCTACTGCGTCTTTAGACTGAATAATGAAAAATGTTTTTTGGTTATGTTGCAAATCTTGTTGAATAGATCTAAGCTCTCTTTTTTCATTCAGATGTATGTAAAAATCCAGTAAGTCGTGTTTTATCCATGTATTAATTGTAAATGGAATGGTTATGAAATTATTTTCAGATATTTGAATAATAATTTTACCTGATTTCATATTTTCATCAAAGTTCACATAAATATTTTTACCATAGATGACATCTTTTTTTATACTAACATCTACAAGATAAGGGGAATTTTTGTATAGTTCATGATTTTTAAAGGTTCCTTCGTTGTAATAAGATATTTGTAGATTCAGAAGATTGATTATCCGTTCTAAAAATGTTTTGGAACGGATTTGCTCTATAGCTTCTGCAACTTTATTGTTATTTTCTGTATTGGTGTTGGTCAGTTGTAGTATTTGATGAGCATCAGAACTTACAATCTGAATAACACTTTGAGATTGATATACTCTTTCGCTGTATCTTAGATATAGAAATACTACGATGGTGGTTGTACTGAAAAACAAAAGATACCACCATTTTGATTTCAATATAATATCTATGAGTAAGCCAACATCCAGATTATTACTGAAATTTTCTAATCTTTGTTTATAAGATTGATATTCATTATTAGAATTTGTAATAATCATACAATTTTTAAATTGTTCTGTAAACACGAATGAATACCAGGGCGCTAAGCAGCAAAGAAACGAAAGGACCAATGTCTCTGACAAATGCCTGCATAGGCCTGTATCTGGGTTCTACATAAATAATGTCGTTAGCAAGCACGGTGGTTTGTCCTTTTGCAAGACCATCTATAGTAGATAAGTCGAGAAGGTAAACCATAAATTTACCATCGGGCAGTGTACGAATAAGTTTAATTTTATATGCTTTACCATCTTCGGGAATACCACCTGCCAAGGCAATAGCTTCCAAGATAGTCGTGTTGTTGTTTTGTAAGGGAATTGCTTTTGCCTGGGCGCTGTTTCCTGGAAATACAATCACTCTTTTATTATTTACAAATAATCGTACAAAAGGTTTAATATAGTATTCAGCATATAATTCTTCTAACTTTTTTTCTGCTTGAGCCACAGAAAGACCTATAATTTTTACTTTTCCTATCATGGGCATTTTTATTGTGCCGTCTTGTTCAACTGTAACCTCCGCTTTGACAAAAAATTGTGTTCCTGCATTGTTAATAGCATCTACCATTTTAAATCCATCGTTGGTGTATATTTGAAAATTGATAATATCATTGGGAGATAAAATATAAGATATGCGAGATAAACTATCATTGAGGTCGGCAAATTTATAGTTATTGGGAGTGGTAAGCATTAAATTAGGTCTTAAAACTTTACAGGCGCTTAAAATTAAAACAAGTATAAAGGCAAAAATGAAAATAGCTGATGGTTTCATAAGAATTTCTTGCAAACAAATGTACAGAATAAATTTTTATTGTTGTATAAATGATTGTTTTAATAAAATATCAATAGTGCTCAAAAGACCGAATATCAAGCCCGCCCATCCATTGAGTATTCCAAATGCAAAGGGTATTTTGCTGATATCTTTGGGATGAACAAGATGATGTTCGTAGATAAGTAAGAGAGAAAAGACCAGCCACCCTATAAAATACAAGTAACCAAAATGGTGAACATAAAGATTGAAAAGAAATAGGCCAGCACTTAAAAAATGAAGCAAACGAGATAGATAAATGGAATTTTTTCTGCCAAAGAAAGAGGGAATAGAGTACAATTGATGTGCCTTATCAAACGCCTCGTCCTGCAATGCGTAAATAATATCAAAGCCACTTACCCAAAGCAAGACAGCGCTACTTATTAGTAAAATACTTTGATGTATTTCTCCTGTAATGGCGATGTAGGCACCTATAGGCGCAAGAGCAAGCCCAATGCCTAATACAAGGTGACACAGCCATGTGAATCTTTTGGTATAACTATATCCTAAAATTACCAACAAGACAACCGGAGATAAATAAAAACACAGTGGGTTCAGTAAATAAGCAAAATATGAAAATAATGCAGCGTTAATGATGCTTAACCATAAAGCGCCCGCAGCTTTGATTTTATCAGATGGAATTTCTCTGTTTTTTGTTCTGGGGTTTAGTTTATCTATGTCTTTGTCTAAATATCTGTTGAATGCCATTGCTGAACTTCTTGCAAAGAACATACACAAAATAATGTATAAAAATTTATCCCATGTAAATAGATGAGGATAATGCAAATATGCTATAGCAGTGCCTAATATAGCAAAAGGCATAGCAAAAATGGTATGACTAAAACGGATTAAATTAAAATAAAGAGCTATTTTTTGGTAAGTAATCATTATCACTTATTTCATCATTTTGAAAAATATAATAAGAACAGAAAAAGAAGAACAAAATAAAGCATACAGAAGTGTTTTTGAAAATTGTACTTGATGAGGTTTAAATAGATAGATGAGCATTCCAAAAGATGCTACAATAGCAGAGATCGCAGCGAGGAATAAACTAATAAAAGTATTTAGAAATAGAAAAATAACAGAAATAAAAGATAATGTGATAGAAGATAGTTCTATTAAGCGGAATACTTTTGAAGCATTAAACATCATAATGATTGTGAATAATCTTTTTCAGCTTGGTGATATATTGTTGATATTGCCACAAATAATAATTATCAGTAGCGTTGATACACTTGCAATATTGCTTTAAACGGTGTTTTATCTCGTCTTTCAATAGCTCAAACAATTCAAAAGCTTCTTCTTTTTCAGAGGCGTTACCAATAATTCTTTCATAATGATCGTGCAAAGATTCTTCCATTACTACCGATGGTTTTATGCCCTTTTTTACATATTCCTGATATTTATCTTTTACAGAATATGCTTCATAAGAAGAATTGACAAATCTTTCTCTCACTTCGGGAGGTAATTCATAATTAAAATCTAATTCATAATCCCAATTATCCTTATACCTGTTTTCCAAATATAAATGTGGCTCTCTGAATACATGCCTCCAATCTATTTCTGTTTGCCAGTATCCGAATCTTCTGAGATTGTTCCCCAAATCAATAATCTGAAATTTCTTTTTGTTTTTCCACACACGGCTGCCTCTTCCAATCATTTGATGATATAAGGTGAGCGATCGGGTGGCTCTGTTAAGAATAATACTTTCTACTGCTGGTTCATCAAACCCTTGTGTAAGAATGCTGACAGAGGTTAGAATGCCATCTGGAGTACCCCTGAACCACTCTAAAACATCCGCACGATCCCTATCACTAAAAGTACTGTCAAGGTGTTTGATGGGATAGCCTTTTTTGCTAAAAGACTCGTACACTGCCTTGCTGGTAAGGATACCCGCGTTAAATATGAGGGTCTTGACACCAATGGCTCTTTCTTCGTATGCCTGAATAAGTTTATTGAGCATTACAGATTGAGTGTAAAGCTGCTCGTGCGAACTCACTGTGAATTCACCATTGGTTCCTACTCTTAAAGAACTCAGATTGACTTCATAAGTATAAGTGTCTGCATCGCATAAGTATCCTTTTTCTATGAGAGATTTGATACTTTCACCTACAATGAGGTCGGTGTATATTTGATACAAAGGTAATTTTTTATTGCTGCTCAAAGGCGTCGCAGTAACTCCGAGTATATTGATATCTTTGAAATAATGGAATATTTTTCTGAATGAATTATTATGCGCTTCATCTACAACAACCAGCCCTATGTCTTCCAAAAACTCTTCATTTTCCTGCAAACGATTATTGAGCGTTTCTACTAAAGCAGTAACACACTGATAATGAGTCTGGTTAGGCAAATGCTTTACTTCTGAGTTAATGACTTTATTAGATATACCTATATTGCTTAATACTTCTGATGTTTGCTGACTCAATTCTATTCTGTGGGTGAGAATGAGCGCTTTTCTTTTGTATTTTTGGATATATCTTTTAGCTATTTCTGAAAAAATAATTGTTTTGCCTCCTCCCGTGGGAAGTTGAAACAAGAGATTGGCGTTAGGAGGCATTTCTTCTAATTGATTGAATATCCTTTCTACTGCTTCTTTTTGGTAGGGGTATAGTTTTTTAATGTCTCTTATGTCCCTTAATACTACAAGCATGTTTTTCTTTTTAGGAATATCAGGAAAGGTTTTTTTCTCCCTTTCAGTATTTTTATTATTATTTGGGCGAGATGGCTTTGTTTTTTTTGAATTTGAACCTCTTCCCTCTTTAATTTTTTTACTTACTTTTTTTGTTAAAACTTTCGTCATCTCTTAAAAAGTTTCGCAAATATACATACAATTTTCGGACTAACAAATTTTTTTATTACTTTTTAGTTTTTTTAAAATTTAAGCTGATAAATGATAGAACAGAACAATAAAAATAACTGTTAAAAACATATTTAATGAACTTTTTGTAATAATGATACTAACATTCATGAGTGCTAAATTTTTCTCATCTTTGAGCCAAAAATGATGATGCTAAAAAATGCTTTTATTATAGATGGTGTAAGAACCGCTATTGGAAAATTGGGAGGTACACTGGCTAAAGTGAGAACCGATGATCTTATTGCAGACACTATCAAAGCGATGGTGAACAGACATTCACAAATAAATTGGGCAGAAATAGAAGATGTACTCATTGGTTGCTCCAATCAAGCAGGCGAAGACAATCGCAATATAGCACGAATGGCGCTATTACTTGCGGGGCTGCCTTATAC
>DAHXOV010000117.1 GCA_027364695.1 bacterium | reverse complement strand
TGCCATCATGAATTTATCCAAACCTTTTGATGTTCAACAAGTACAAACCGCTATACAACTGATAGAAAACGCATGCACCCATTTATCCACTGAAAATATCGTTTTAGTAAATGAAGTATTAGAATTACTAAAATCAGAACTGAATTCTGCAGAATAAAATCTTATTTGTGAATAAAATCATCATTGCAATAGATGGGTATTCAGCTACAGGAAAGAGCACCCTTGCAAAAGGGTTATCAAAAAAATTAAACTACATTTACATCGACTCTGGCGCTATGTACAGATCTATCGCGCTCTATGCCCTGAAAAATAATTTAACCCATCCACACATCAACAGACCCACGCTCATTCAATCATTAAAAACTTTAGATATACAATTTGTATTCAACCCTGCCACTTATTCATCAGAAACCCTATTAAATGGAGAGAATATTGAAAAAGACATTCGCACACCATTGGTATCTGATGTTGTAAGTAAAATAAGCAGCATCAAAGAAATAAGACAATTTTTAGTAGAAAAACAAAAAGAATATGGGAAAAATAGAGGAATCGTTATGGATGGAAGAGACATTGGTACTAATGTCTTCCCCGATGCAGAATTAAAAGTATTTGTGATTACAGATATGGATATAAGAGTAAAAAGAAGATTAGATGAACTACACAGCAAAGGCATATATGTTACAGAAGAAGAAGTAAAAAAAAATCTGGAAGAACGGGATGATATGGATATTCATAGGAAAGAAAACCCACTGGTGCAAGCCAAAGATGCCATAGTAATAGATACAACCGACCTGGATAAAGAACAACAATTAGAATATGCTCTAAAACTGATAGATGATTTAAAGTTATTAAAAGACCATTGATAAATTTTTTTTATTCAGTTTTTCTGTCATCAATGAAACGAGTGCTCTTGTGAGTACTTTTTTATCTAAAAGTTTTCTGGCACAAAAACCACTGTTATAAACTAAAATTTTGTATTTTTACTGCAAAAAAATTCTATGTGTGGAATTGTAGGTTACATTGGAGATAAAGATGCTTATCCTATTCTTATCAAAGGTCTTTATCGTTTGGAATACCGCGGCTATGACAGCGCAGGGGTTGCAATCATTAACCGGAAAGGACAACTCAATATCTATAAAAAGAAAGGAAAAGTATTTGAATTAGATACTTTTTGTAAGGACAAAGATACTTTAGGAAAAATAGGTATCGCTCATACACGCTGGGCTACACACGGCGAGCCCAATGATATCAACGCGCATCCTCACCTATCACAAAATAAAAAACTCGCCATCATTCACAACGGTATTATTGAAAATTATGCCTCCCTCAAAGAGGGACTTAAAAAAAGAGGCCACCAATTTTTGTCTGATACAGATACAGAAGTGCTCATTCACCTGATAGAAGACATACAACAGCATGATCAACTGAGTTTGGAAGACGCCTTAATCGCCGCATTAAACCAAGTTATTGGCGCTTACGCCATTGTGATTATTAACAAAGAAAAACCTGACACGCTCATTGTTGCTAAAAAAAGCAGCCCAATGGTCATTGGCATCGGAAAAAATGAATTTGTTATAGCTTCCGACGCCTCTCCCATTATTGAATACACAAGAAATGTAGTGTACTTAGAGGATGAAACAGTAGCCGTTATTAGAAAAAATGAAGACCTAAAAATTATCAGTTTAAACAATAGAAAAGAAATTACCCCTTATATAGAAGAACTTACACTTGAACTAGAAGCTATTGAAAAAGGTGGTTATGAACATTTTATGCTCAAAGAAATTTTTGAACAACCTAAATCCGTCAAAGACAGTATGCGAGGCAGAATCAATGCCGATGACGGAAAAGTTTTTTTAGGAGGTATCAAAGATTATGAAGATGCTTTGACAAGTGCCAATAGAATGATTATCGTGGGTTGTGGTACTTCTTATCACGCGGGGCTTATAGGAGAATACCTCATAGAAGATTTTGCCCGCATCCCCGTAGAAGTAGAATACGGTTCTGAATTTAGATACAGAAATCCCATTATTTACCCCAATGATATTGTGATTGCCATCTCTCAAAGTGGCGAAACTGCAGATACTCTGGCAGCCATTGAAATGGCAAAACAAAAAGGGGCTATCGTACTCGGTATATGCAATGTAGTTGGTTCGTCTATCGCCAGATCTACCCATGCAGGTAGTTACACCCACGCAG
>DAHXOV010000107.1 GCA_027364695.1 bacterium | reverse complement strand
ACACCATCTTTTACATCTTTTTTATTGGGTAATCCTAAGTGTTCTTTTGGGGTTACATAACAGAGCATGGAGGTACCGTACCATCCAATAATAGCGGCTCCTATTGCTGAAGTGATGTGGTCGTAACCGGGAGCAATGTCTGTAACGAGAGGTCCAAGCGTATAAAAAGGCGCTTCGTAGCAGTCGTGGAGTTCTTTATCCATATTTTCTTTGATGAGTTGCAGAGGGATATGTCCTGGTCCTTCTATCATCACTTGCACATCGTGTTGCCATGCTATTTTGGTAAGTTCGCCAAGCGTTTTGAGCTCTGAAAATTGGGCTTCATCATTGGCATCATAGATACTTCCGGGGCGCAGCCCATCGCCTAATGAAAAGGCTACATTGTATGTTTTCATAATCTCACATATTTCTTCGAAATGTGTATATAAGAAATTTTCTTTGTGGTGAGCAAGACACCATTTTGCCATAATACTACCACCACGGGATACGATACCTGTTAATCTATTGGCAGTGAGAGGAATGTAACGAAGTAAGACACCTGCATGGATGGTAAAATAATCTACACCTTGTTCTGCTTGTTCAACGAGGGTATCTCTGAATATTTCCCATGTCAGATCTTCT
The DNA here is from genome assembly GCA_027364695.1 of bacterium. Taxonomy (GTDB): domain Bacteria; phylum Bacteroidota; class Bacteroidia; order B-17B0; family Aurantibacillaceae; genus BPGX01. The sequence continues at coordinate 7,742 of DAHXOV010000107.1, read as the reverse complement.
GGCTTGCCGTTTACTTTTTCTAATGCTTGGTAAATAGGAACGGTTCCTATTGGTACAGGAGAATTTCTGATAATCCACTCTCTTGTTTCATGTATGTTTTTTCCTGTGGAGAGGTCCATAATGGTATCAGCGCCCCATCTGCAAGCCCATACAGCTTTTTCTACTTCCTCTTCGATGCTGGATGTTACAGCGCTATTACCAATGTTAGCATTGATTTTCACTAAGAAATTTCTTCCGATGATCATTGGTTCGCATTCAGGGTGGTTGATATTAGATGGAATGATGGCTCTACCTGCAGCAACTTCCTGACGGACGAATTCAGGAGTAATTTCTTTGGAGATATTGGCACCAAAAGATTGACCTTGATGTTGTTGGAGGAGGAGATGGTGTTGTCCGTTTAGTTTTTCTTTGACGATCTCGAGCATTTGATTTTCGCGGATGGCAATGTATTCCATTTCAGGAGTAATAATTCCTTTTTTTGCATAATGCATTTGGGAGACATTATGCCCTGATTTTGCTTTGTATGGTGGGGGAATATTAGGAAAGCGGAGTTGATTTAATTGTTCATATATATTTCTTTTACGGGTATATTCTGAACTGAAGTCGGGTAATTGTTCCACATCATTTCTTTCCAAAATCCATTTTTCCCTTATTCTCTCTAATCCTTTGAATATATTGACTTTTATGCTTGTATTGGTATAAGGACCGCTGGTATCATAAACCATTACATCGGGGTTTTCTATCAGTAATTGATTGGATAATTTGGTGGGAGATAATTTTATTTTTCTCATTGGTACTTTGATGTATGGATGTAATTTTCCTGACACAAATATTTTTTCAGAGTTTGGAAATGGTTGAGTAGTAATGATGTTGCTTTGAGGAATTTTTTCTGTTTTCATAAATTAAGTTTTAAATTGATTTATCCCCCTTGTGATGCGGTGATCACGAGTATCTTATCTTGGTCTTTTATGGTGTAGTTGTTCCATTCTTCTCTTGGAACAATTGTTTCATTGACTGCTACAGCAATGCCTTTTTTATTGACAGCGATATGGAGTTCTGTTTTCAGCAATTCGGCAATGGAAGTGTTGTTATGTAATTCCATTGTATTGTCGTTGATAGATATTTTCATATAGGGTTAATTTTTTGTGAGAAGAGGAAAAACAGAATGTGAAAAGATAAAAACACATTTTGCTTTTCCCTTCGGCAGCATTATCTGCATCAAGTGATAGGGGTATTTTCTCAGCCCGGATTTTTTGAGCACCCCCAAAGCATTTTTTGCAAAGATAAGGAAAAAATAAAATACATGCAATTATTTAATTGCTATTGAAACCCCAATGTAAGTCCGCCATCCATTTTAATAAAAGTGCCTGTGAGCCACTTGGCAGCATCTGATAATAAAAATGCAGTCATATTGGCGATATCTGCGGGTTCTCCTATACCTAAGGGGTATTGGCGCTCATGTTTTTTCATTTCTTCTTCATTCACTGCTGCATTCACAGTGCTTTCGTAAATTTCTGTTTTTACTAATGCGGGTTGCAACACATTGACTCTGATTTTTTTAGGGGCCAGTTCTAAAGCCAGTGTTTTTGCAAAGGCTTCCAGCGCTGATTTGGATGAGATATACAATGCTCCGCCAAAATATGTGTGCAGAGTAGATAGAGAGGAAATAAATACAATAGAAGAGGATGGATTAATTTTTTGATGTTTTAGCAGAGCAGAGGTAGTATAAAGAGCAGATAAATAATTAGTGGCAAAAACATCATCATAATGTTTTTGTTGAATAAATTTAATGGGAACAGGCAGCACTTTACCTGTACAATGCACCCATCCGTCAATGTTTTCGATGGTTTGGATAAGTTTTTCAATAGCTGATTTTTGGGTGAGATCTGCTGTAATGATTTGATGATGTGCTTTTTTCATTAAGGATAATGTGTTTTGTAATTCAACTTCTCTGCGGGCAGACAGATACAAATGTGAGCAATAATTGCTTAATAGAACGGCTGTGTTCCTACCTATACCTGATGATGCACCAGTGATGAGAATTTTTTTTTGTCGTAATGATTCAAGCATAGTATCAATGGATTTCTATTAAGTGATTGACAAGCATATTATTTACATGGAAGACACAAGATGCCCATGAAAAACCCACACCAAAGCCAGACAACATGAGTGTATGAGGCGCATTAAGTTGATTTTTAAGTTCTGTAACTATGGTAAGTGGAATAGAGGCAGAGCTTGTGTTTCCAAATTTGTGGATAGAATAGGGTACTTTTTCAGGTGGTAATTTCATTTTTTTTCTGACGCTCTCATTCATAAAATGATTTGCCTGATGAAACACAAAGTAATCAATTTTTTCTTTTTCAATATCAGAGAAGTGAAATAATTTATTTGCATTTGGGGCTACTTCTCTTAATGTGAAGTTAAAAATATCTGCTCCTAACAATTGTAAATGTCTTTTGCTGCGGATGATACCTGGCTCTATTTCTACTTCATCAAAAGTATCTGGTTGTATATGATAACGGCTTCCACCGTGTGGAATTTTGATAGCATCTTCTCCGCTACTGTCGCTTTGCAAGTGAAAGAATATAGGCGGCGCCTTTGCGACATATTCAAGGGCAGTAGCGCTTCCTGCATCTCCAAATAAAGGATAAGTGCTCTTGTCTTTGTAGCAGGTGGATAGTGTGGATTTGTCGCCCGCCAATAAAATGGCTCTTTTGATTTGTCCTGATTGTAATAAGCTACCGACTACATAGAGTCCATATACATATCCACTACATCCTAAGTTAATATCAAAGGCAATGGTATCTTTACTGAGTTCTAACTTATGTTGTAAAATGATACTGCTGGCGGGAATGAAGTAATCGGGAGATTGTGTAACAAAAATGAGTGCGTCTATGGAATTTTTATCCCATTGCAGGATGTCTATAGTTTGTAAGGCGCTATGATAACAAAGATCGGCGGCGGTGATGTGGGATGGGGCTACTCTTCTTTGTTCAATGCCTGTATTTTTTATAAATAAATTTCTTTCTTGTTCGGATATATATTCATAGTCTTTTGTGTAATGAATTTGTTGAGGGACAGTAGCACTGATAGATCGGATAGATACATGATTAATTTTTATCAAAGCCATTATTGATTCATTTTAGATTGAATGACATTGTAGAGGTCTTGAATGGTTTGGGTATTTTTTAATTCTGTGGCGGTGAGTTCTACATTAAAATGGGCATCAGCAAATGCTATGATAATGAGTGCATGCATGGAGCTCCAGTTTGGAATATCTCTATAATTGGTATTAGGTGTAAGTGTTCCTGGGCTTAAATCATCGAATTCTTTTTCAAGCAAGGAAATAAATTCGTGTACGTCTATCATAGATTTTTTTGTAAAAGTACTAAAATTCTATAACAGTTGCACCGAGCGTATAACCAAGTCCAAAGCCTGCCAGTAGAATTTTCATTCCTTTTTGTATTTTGTTTTCTTTTATTAGTTGGTTCAAAGCGATAGGGATGCTGGAAGCTACAGTATTTCCTGTATAACGGATGTCATTGAAAAATTTTTCTTTCGGTATTTTTATTTTTTTTCTGAGTGTTTCTAACATAAAGCTATTGGCTTGATGGAATATAAAGTAATCTATATCATTCATTTGAAGTTGATTTTTTTCTAATGTTTCATTGATGAGCGTGGGTACTTTTTTAATGCTCATTAAAAAGATAGCGGTTCCATCCATTTTCATATTTCCTTGAGGAGGGTTGCTTTTATCCAGGTAGTATTCTGCATTGGCGGGGTTTGTTGTGCCGCTTCTTTCCACTATTAGTTTATCAAAGCCGCTGCCATCAGTATAAAATACAAATTTTTCATAGGGTGTATTTTCTGTACTATTTGTGATGTATGAAGCTGTACCGCTGTCTCCGAATATAGAGATTAATTCCAGGTTATTCTTATGGATTACATAAGAGGGTGTATCGCCTGTAAGTAGCAGAATGTTTTGTGAGATATTGGATTGGATCAGTGAATGTACAAGAGATAAGCCGTAAATATATCCGGTACAGCCATGTGGAAGGTCTATGCAAAAGCATTTTTCTGGTAGATTTAAATTATATTGAATGATAGCAGAAGTATTGGGTGCTTTGTAACTGAACCCGTGTCCTACTATAATAATAGTGTCTATTTTGCTTTGTATATCGGGATATGATTGGAAAAGTTGATTGGCTGCGCTTTCTACCATTTTCTGCATATTGAAATCAAGAGTGGTATGTCTTCTTTCGAGGACGCCTGTTTTAGTATATATTTCTTCAGCGGATACATTAAACTGATGAGCGAGTTTGGTGTTAGAGATTATTTTTTCGGGAAGATATACAGAAATTGCTTTTATTTGCATTGTAGAAAATTATGAAACAAAGTTACAGAAAAATTTATTTGTTACTTACAGTCATAGCCTTTTTGTTGTATGGGAATACTATAAAAAATGATTATGCCTTGGATGATGAATTTGTAGCAGGTCCGCAAAGCCTTACTATTAAAGGTATTAAGAGCATTCCAAAAATATTAACGAGTTATCATGCTAAAGATGAGAGTGGTAATCAATATGAGTATAGACCAATGGTGAAAATATCTTATGCTATAGAAGTAGAGTTATTTGGGAGTAATGTGCACACGCATCATTTTTTTAATATTGTATATTATGCTGTTTGTTTGATTTTGATTTTTAGGATGCTGTTATTGTTGTTTGAAACTTATTCCTTGCAGAGTATTTTATGGATGGTTCTTATTTTTGCTTTTATTCCTTTGCATAGTGAAGTTGTTGCTAGTTTGAAAAACAGGGATGTGCTTTTGAGTTTTATTTTCTCTATGATAACATTGATTTATTTTTTGAAATGGATAAAAGAAAAAGTTTGGTGGTATTGGATAGTTATAGCAGCATCTTTTTTATTAGCATTGGCAAGTAAATTTGATGCATTACCTTTAATAGCAGTAATACCCATCATATATATACAAAAATCAGGTGTTAAGCAAAGAGATAAAGAGTGGTTGAAGAGAGTTGCTATTCATATATTTTTGATATTGTTAGTATTAGCTTTGATGTACATAGGATTAAAGAAAGGGCAAAAATTATTATTAGACCCAACAAGTAAACAAAGGATATTCAATTATTTTGAAAACCCACTTTATTTTGATAAATCGTTCATACATAAGATATTTACTATGTTTAACAGTTTAGGATTTTACTTGTTGATGCTTTTTTTTCCTTTGAAGATGTCTTGTTATTATGGATATAATGTGATACCTGTAGATGGTGTTTTTAATTTGTATGGTATTATTGGTATAATATCTTTTATATGGATGGTTTATTTATTTTTTAAGCGATTTTCAAAATCGGACATCTTGTGGTATGGGATTATGTTTTTTGGTATTCATATTTCTATGTTTTTAAATTTTGTGAAACCAGCGCCGGGTATAGTAGCAGATAGATTTACATTTACTCCAAGCATTGGATGGGCAATGATTATAAGTTATATTATAGAGAATTTGTATCAGAAGTATATTGAGAAAAAGAGTAATGTAAATATTGCTCAATTTCATTGGTGGAATAGTGGTCAAATGAAGTTGTATATTGGTATCTATTTTTTATTGTTCAGTTTTTTGATATGGTATAGAAATTATGAGTGGAGATATAAATTATATTTGTATGAAGCAGATGCAAATAAATATACAGAATCGGTAAAACTGCATATTTTATATGGTTCCCAAATTGTGATAGAATACCTTCAGAATTCGGGAAAATTACCGCCACAAGAAATGCATAAGTATTTGGGTATTGCCTTTGAAGAGTTTCAGAAGGGAATTAAACTAGATAGTACCTGTGGGAGTTGTTACAATAATGCTGCTTTTTTGTATATGAATTGGAAAAAGGATTATGCGGCAAGTATCCCTTACTTATTGAAGTCATATAAATTGGATAGTACAAGAAAAGAAATGCTGAATAATGTTGCTATTTCTTATCTTAAAACAGGTAGAAATAAAGATACAGTAGAGCTATTTGCGAGGAGGGCTATTAAAGCAGACAAAGACAAAAGTTATGAGATTCCTTATGATGTATTAAAAGAGTTCTACAAAAAAGAAAGACAATATATAAAAGGAATACAGTTTTTTCAGGAAGAGTTAAAAACAAGACCTTATTCAGCATTTATTCATTTTTCTTTAGCTGAATTATACCTATTAAATGGAGATACTATGAATGCTATGCAAACTTATCAAAAATTATTAGACATAAATCCAAATTATCCCGATGTAGTAAGACATTTATCTGAATTGAAAGAAAAATACAAGGGGCGGTGAACCAGTTTTTAATACCTTTCTGTAAAAAATATATTTCATCTGTGAATGTATAAATACGAAAACATTATAAGCGTATATAAAAAATTTTGACATGGAATAATTTTACTTCATATCGCTATTGAATAATGATACTGTGCTTTTTTACACCAACTATATTTATGAATAAAAGGATGTGCTGATGTATGAGAAAATGTAAATAACCAATTACTTTTTATTTTAGCATAGTTCTGAAATCTTCGTCATTGAGAATAGATAAATAACTGTGATAACGACTACTATGTATTTCGCTATTTTCCAGTGCATATAATATTTTACATTCAGGCTCATTAATATGCAGGCAATTATTAAATTTACATTGTCCGAGAAATTTTCTCATTTCAGGAAAATAGTGACTGACTTCATATCTATCCATATTGACAAGGCTAAATTCCTTGATACCAGGTGTATCTACAATAAATCCACCGAAATCCAATGGTAATAATTCTGCGTAGGTGGTGGTGTGCATACCTTTGAGGTGCTTAATGGATATTTTTCCTACTTTGAGATGAAGGTGTGGCTGCAAAATATTGATAATAGAAGATTTACCCACACCGGAGTGCCCTGCTAATAAAGTGATTTTATTGTGTATTGTTTTTTTTAAAGGTTCTAAACTTTCTTTATGTTTTAATGAAGTTAAAAAAACGGGATACCCTATAGTTTTGTAGATGTCTGCGATATCTTGCTGGTATTGTAAGGCGTCTTTATCGTCTTCTATCAAGTCAGTTTTGTGAAATACTAGGGCTGCAGGTATGGAATATGCTTCGGCAGTAACCAATAATCTATCTATGAATCCTACACTTGTTCTTGGTACAGAAATACTTGCGATAACACAAAGCAAATCAATATTGGCAGCAATGATATGAGTGAGTTTACTTTGATTGGTGGCTTTTCGGATGATGTAGTTTTTTCTTGGTAAAATATCCTCTATCAACCACCCATTTTCGGTTTGATGAAGATGAACAAAATCGCCAGCTACCACAGGATTGGTGCTTTTAATGTTTTGCAATCGCAACTTTCCACTCAATACAGCATCTATGATCTCGCTTTTATTTTTTTGATGAAAAATAGCTTCATTGTTTTTTATCAAAAGTATTTTGCAATAACTTCCTGTGCTTTTTAGTACTAAGCCCTTCATGAACATCAATATATTTTAAATAATTGCTTGATTAAGTGAAATTTATACTTAATCATATTTATATTTTATAAACCATTTATCATTCAATGTAAACCCTATGTTTACTTTAAAAATATTTTCTTTTAAAATCATATTTTTATTTCCCTTAATGAAATATTGTGCAGCAACATGTATAGCAGAAAAAGCCCTATATAAGCCCACGGGCAAACTTATGCCTGTGGAAAAAGAATACAAT
>DAHXOV010000073.1 GCA_027364695.1 bacterium | reverse complement strand
AATGCCGGTCAGCAGCAAACCTATTCTAACTTTATGCCAATAGCAGACACAGCGGGTTTTCTTATGGTATATCCCGAAGGAAAAAATGATAGTTATGGCAACCCATTTTGGAATGCAGGAACGGCTCCTACTACAATTGTGAATGACACACTTTTTTTAAACCAGCTGATTGATAGTTTGATAACTTCTTACAATATAGACCCTACTCGTGTGTATATGATAGGACTGAGCAATGGTGGTTTTATGAGTCATTATATGGCGTGCTTTTGTAATAAAAAAATTACTGCAATCGCTTCTGTAGCAGGTACGATATTTTCATTCTGGTCTCCTTGTTCGCCTGATAAAATAATTCCTGTGTTGCATATTCACGGTACAGCAGACCCCACGGTTCCATACAATGGCAATTCTACTATGTTATCTGCTGATAGTACTGTTCAAAGATGGGTTCAGAATAATAATTGTAACGCTACACCCTCCTACTCAATGGTGCCAAATACAAACACTTTTGATGGCAGCACCGCCGAACATTATGCTTATTTCAAGACAGGCATGACAAAATCTATTGTTGAGTTTTTTAAAATCAATAATGGTGCCCATACATGGCCTGGATCTCCTTTTATCATTGGTACTACCAATCAAGACATCAATGCATCTGCTGAAATATGGCGATTTTTTAGACAATTCTCTTCTAATGATTTCCCTACTTCCATTGTATCTAACGAACTCAACCCCACTATTGTCATTTATCCCAACCCCGCCACTCAACACCAAAACATCTATATTACAATCACCACATTCATCCGTGAAATTCAGATGATAGATATTTCAGGGAAAATGGTGTTCTACAAAAATTTTTCTGATCCTATTCAGCAAATAATAATAGAACCAAGCGTTTTAGCAAAAGGTATTTACTTTGTTATGATCAATAAAACAAGTGCAAAAAAACTGATTATCAATTAACTTAGACATTCAAATTTTCTAATCCTTGTTTGGCAGCCATTTGTTCCGCTTCTTTTTTGTTGTAATGCTGCGCTTGCCCTATTTTTTTACCATTTAAGATTAAAGTCACATGGAAGATATTTTCATTATTATTCTTTTCAATCCCTTCTAATTGAAACATCAGATTCCACTTATTTTTTTGCGCTAACTGAATCATTTTGGATTTATAGTCCTTATCTTCAATAATTATAACTTCATCCAGTTGTTTAATAATTTTACTTAAAATAAAACGATCGGCATATACCATACCTTTATCTATGTAGATGGCGCCTATCAGAGATTCTAATATATCACAATAAATAGATGATTTTTCTAATTCTGTACTGGATAGTTGATGTATCATCCATTTGTTTAAATGAAGTGCTATGGCTACTTCTTTTAATATATGTTTATTTACTAACCGCGTTCTTAATTTAGATAAATCGCCTTCGGAGGATTGCTGATAATTCTTAAATACATGCTCTGCTACAACTAAATTAAGCACTGCATCTCCTAAAAATTCCAGTCGCTGATAATTGTAATTTAATTTCTTACTGGAATGCGTAAGTGCTTCTTTATATAAGGAAATATCATTGACTTTAAAGCCTAAAAACTTCTCTAATTCATTTTTAAATTTGTCCTTTTTCCAAAAAAAACCAAACAAAAAATTATATTTTTTTATACCTGAAATTTTTTAATCACTATAGCAGCATTATGCCCCCCAAATCCAAAAGTATTGCTCATGGCTATGTCCACTCCTCTCTTCTGCATTTTATTAAAAGTTAGATTGAGTTTAGGATCTATTTCAGGGTCGTCAGTAAAATGATTGATGGTAGGGGGTATTGAATCATTCACCACTGCCATAAGAGTGGCAATAGCTTCTATTACACCTGCAGCGCCTAATAAGTGACCTGTCATGGATTTGGTAGAACTAATGTTCAGTTTATAAACATGTTCGCCAAACAAACTAATGATTGCTTTTAATTCTGCAATGTCTCCAAGTGGCGTAGATGTCCCATGTGTGTTGATATAATTTATATCTGTTACACTTAGTCCAGCATCGTCCAATGCTCTCTGCATAACTAATTTTGCCCCTAAACCTTCAGGATGCGGTGCAGTAATATGATAAGCGTCTGCACTCATTCCTCCTCCTATAATTTCGGCATATATCCTGGCACCCCTGTTCAGAGCGTGTTCCAAATCTTCTAATATTAAAGCGCCGCCGCCTTCTCCTAATACAAAACCATCTCTGTCTTTGTCATAAGGGCGGGATGCGGTTAAATAATTTTCATTATTAGTACTCAATGCCTGAGAAGCATTAAACCCACCTATACCTGATTCATTAATAGCTGCTTCACTTCCTCCTGTAACAATTGCTATTGCCTTTCCCCATCTAATATAATTAAATGCATCTATGATAGCATTGGTAGAACTTGCACATGCAGATACTACTGTATAATTAGGGCCTCTTAACCCATAGCGAATAGAAATGTGCCCACTGCATATATCGGCGATCATTTTAGGGATAAAAAAAGGATTGAACCTTGGCGTTCCATTTCCTTTTGCAAAAGCAAAGGCCTCTTGCTGAAAAGTATCTAACCCTCCTATACCCGATCCCCATATTACACCTACTTCATTTTTATTGATGCTGTCTTTTGCAATGCCAGCGTTTTCAATAGCCTGTAC
>DAHXOV010000063.1 GCA_027364695.1 bacterium | reverse complement strand
GATGCGAACAATTGTAGCAGTACGAAGACCATATCTGTTACACAACCATCGGCTATAAACACATCCGTAAGTATTAATGGTAACACACTTACAGCATTACAACCCAGTGCAAATTATCAATGGGTAGATTGTAATAATTCGTATGCAGCTATACCTGGGGAGACAGGACAATCATTTGTAATTTCGAGTAATGGGAATTATGCTGTTGTAATTACAGTGGGCACCTGTTCTGATACAAGTGGATGCTCTGTGATTACGTCTGTATTAAGTATAGTAAAGACAGAACATATTAGTATTTATCCTAATCCTGCAGATGGCCGTGTAATAATAGATGGTTTATATGAGCCAACATATATTCAAATGTACGATGCTATAGGAAAGTTGATGGTTGATTTTAATACAAAGGATAAGCAAGTAAATATAGATGTACTACAATATAGCGAGGGTATGTATATTGTTCGAATGATAGGAGATACATATAATATTCAGAAAAAGTTGATCATAAAAAGATGATGGTATATGAATAAAATTTTAAAAGCGATATTTTTATATGAGTTTTTATTTAGGAAAGTAAAATGGATGAGTGTAAAGGGTGAAGTATTTTTTGATAATATAGTGTATTAGCTAAGTTGAATTCTATTCTTATAGAGAGAATAAACAGTATAAGGGTTTTGTTGGGAAGAAGAGAAAAAGTTTTTGCGTACGTTTTTAGTCATCTATAGGTTTTTGGAGTATGGGATTTTTGAGGGTATAATGTTTTTAGGTTTTGACATCAGAGAGGGCGTCAAAGAAGTTTCTGACTTTGTTGGGTTGGTTTGTGTTGTTGGAGGAGTTGAAATATTACTTTTTAAACTCTGCTACATCTCGGTCATAACACAGATAATAGGTTCCTTTCTCTACGTTATTAATATCTACATTGATACCAAAGCCCCTTTTGATGATATTACCATAGATATCGTATATTTCGAACATTGTTTCGTTAGAAAACTGAACTTCTTTTTTGTCTCGGCTAATGGTGAATGTGGGTTTGATTTTTGTAGATTGTATGAGTATATCATTTGAGTATCTGACTGTGTTATTGAACCCCACTTGTTTTATTCTGAATTTATTTTCTCCGCTGGTGAGAAATGCTTTGAATGTATAAGTGTGTCTTTCGGGGGTGCCTTTACCTATTATTTCGCCTACTGGCAGCCATTTGTTCCATTTAAATTGTTCTATGATGTATGGTAATGCGCCGTTTTCATCTTCTGTTATCCATGTTATTAAACCATCACTGCTGCCTTTTGCAGATAGGATAACAAAGGTAGGCATAGGGCGTACATCCTCAATGTTCAGAATTTTAGGGGTACAATCTTTTTTATGATAAATTTCTACAAGGATTTTATCACCGTAATTTAAGTTTAAAGATGACAAATCAATTTCAAATGCGCTGGAATTAATTTCATCTGTTGTAATGTTGCCATTCACTTTAACTTCAATAGCACAAAAACCGACACTGCCTGAATAATAATTTTGAACATATAAATTTTTCTGTTGATATACTCCATCTATCACTAGTTTTTTAACCTCATCTCCCCACGAGTATAAGTTTAAATAACAGATCAAAATTATGAAAATGAATTGCTTCATTTTAAAATTTTGTATGCAAAGGTAGTAAATTTATTTTATTCGGAAAAGTTAAATTTTAAAATTTAACTTCCCATGGATACTAAAAACTCTTCGTTGGTTTTTGTCTTGCCCATTTGGTTGATAAGAAATTCCATTGCTTCTTCTGGTTTCATCTCGCTGAGGTGTTTTCTTAATATCCACATTTTGTTGAGCGTATTTTTGTCTAAAAGCAAGTCTTCTCGCCTGGTGGAAGATGCTAATAAATCAATTGCGGGGAATACTCTTTTATTGGCTAATTTTCTATCTAATTGTAATTCCATGTTTCCGGTTCCTTTGAATTCTTCAAAGATAACTTCATCCATTTTTGATCCTGTATCTATGAGGGCTGTGGCAATGATAGTGAGAGAGCCTCCGTTTTCTATTTTTCGGGCTGCGCCAAAGAATCTTTTGGGTTTTTGTAATGCGGTGGCTTCTACTCCTCCTGTTAAGACCTTTCCGCTGGCGGGCATTACAGTGTTGTATGCTCTTGCCATACGGGTGATACTATCCAGGAGAATAACTACATCGTGCCCACATTCTACCAGTCTTTTTGCTTTTTCCAGCACTATATTGGATACTCTTACATGTCTTTCGGCAGGTTCGTCAAATGTAGATGCGATTACTTCTGCTTTTACACTTCTTTGCATGTCTGTAACTTCTTCTGGGCGTTCGTCTATAAGTAAGATAATTAGGTATACTTCGGGGTGGTTGTAAGAGATAGCGTTGGCAATTTCTTTTAACAGTACTGTTTTGCCTGTTTTCGGCTGGGCTACAATTAGTCCTCTTTGTCCTTTGCCTATTGGCGCAAATAAATCTACAATTCTTGTACTCAGTGTTTCAAATTTACCTCCTGCTAATTTTAATTTTTCGTAAGGGAACAGAGGTGTAAGATAGTCAAATGTTACTCTATCTCTTATGTAAGAAAGTTCTCGTCCGTTTACCTTTTCAACCTGCATAATTGGAAAATACTTTTCTCCTTCTCGTGGTGGGCGAATAGCGCCTCTTACTACATCGCCTGTTTTTAAGCCACAGGATTTTATTTGTTGAGGAGAAATAAAAATATCATCGGGGGAGCTTAAATAGTTATAGTCTGCGCTTCTTAAAAAACCATATCCTTCTTGCAATACTTCTAGTACTCCTTCTGCTTGAATGTGTCCATCAAAACTAAAAGTAAATTGGAGTTCTTTTTTTACTGATGGAGTGGTATCGTTAATATCGTTTTTTTCTTCATTATCGTCTTCTTCTGTTGAAGTTGTTTCTGTTTCATTGCTCTCTAATACGGACGGAATAAAATCAGTATCATTTATTGTATATTCATCAGAATCAATTTGGGGTGCATCGGAATAATTTTCTTCTGCTACATCGTCTTTTTCTGGAACGTTAATTTTATTATCTTCTTTATTCAAAATACCAGTGTGTGTTGTTTCATCTGTTTGTGTTTCTTTAGTGGTTTTATCAAAGTTTTCATTGGCGGTATTATTGATAGTTTGTGTGATTGTTTTTGTTGGCTCTTGTTTGGAAGTAACTATTCTTTTTCGTTTTGGTTTAGTGTTTTCATCGGAAACTGTTTTTTGTTCTAGCGCCTCTTTAATTTGTTGAGCCAATGGTTCATTCTTAGCTTGTTCGTTGATAATACTTAAGACGATATCGGCTTTTGACAGTCCTTTCACACTAATGTTGAATTTTTCAGCAACCTGCTTTAATTCACTGGCTTTTAAATTAGATAAATCATTTACAGTAAACATATTTGGTTTAATTTTTTATGGGCAATAAATAGTTGAATTGATATGACGGGTTATTTTACATTTTGAAAAGAATAGAAGTGTATCGTTTAATAAGATTTATTTTTATTGATAATGGACATCTAAGAATGTTTGATGTACTTTACTTTGATGAGAAGTTATTTTTCTATCATTAATCCGGGAATGTATTTTGAGGTGAACAGAGTTTACTCAATGCTGCAAATATACATAATATACTCTGAACCAACAAAATTTTATTTTCTTTTTTCATTAAAATGTGCGGTGTTTTTTGTAATAGGTATTTTATATTAAAATTTTTTGAACTTAATTTGGATGTGAAAACAGAGGTGGCGAAGCCCTAATGGGCTTCGCCACCTCCTACATGATCATTTTTACTCTTTATAGGTGATTTTCATTTCTACTCTTCTATTTTTTTGTCTGCCTTGTGGGGTATTATTATCTGCGATTGGTTTTGTATCTCCGAACCACTCTGTTATTATATTCTCTGCTTTTACCCCTTTTTTAATTAAATAGTTAGCTATCGATTTTTATCTTTTTTCAGAAAGTATTGTATTTTTTTGTGGGTTACCTTGATTGTCTGTATGACCTGATAGTGTCAATATCCAATCAGGATGTTTCTTGAGTAAGGCTGCTAATTCATTCAATGCAGGGAATGATTTGGGACGAATAATATCTTTACCTGTTTCAAACTCTAAGTTATTAAATGCTTTTTGAATAATTTTTTGTTCTTTTGCTGTTAGTTTAGGTTCAGGAGGACATCCTTTTAGTTCAGGTACGCCTGGTTTGCTTGGGCATGCATCGTCTTTATCTAGCACACCGTCTTTGTCTGTATCAGGCCATGGGCATCCTTTGTTTTCTTT
>DAHXOV010000060.1 GCA_027364695.1 bacterium | reverse complement strand
GCTGTATAGTTTATTTATTTATTTCTCTCATTCTTTTGGTGTAAGAGAGTATCAAAAAAAAGAATTAAACAGATGGAACCCTAATTACAAACCATCCGTTGGTGGATTTGTCTTCTATATAGTTTTTTTACTTACTATGATTTTTTCTACTTTACTTTTTGGCATCTCCTCCCAAGAAAAATTAAAAATCATTGGTATATGGGGTGCTGCAACCCTTGCATTCTTTATGGGCTTTGCCGACGATACTTTTAATACTCAACCTATCATAAAATCTTCTGCTCAATTGCTATGCGCTCTTATTCTCATATTTACAGATACCTACATACATTTATTTGAAAACAACCTGCTAAATTATTTCATCACTGTCTTTTGGGTTACAGGAATGATGAATAGTATCAATATGCTCGACAATATGGATGGAATTGCAGCAAGTATCAGTGCCTATATCTTTTCTTTTATTATTATACTAATGTATCACTCAAACACAAATTTATTTTCTACCAACCTCCTTATCATATCAAGCATTACCATCTCTCTGATTGCCTTCTTGTTCTTTAACTTTTATCCATCCAAAATCTTTATGGGTGATACAGGCAGCCAGTTCCTCGGCATATTCCTCGCTTATGTTGGTATTGAATACGTATGGAACCTCCCCTTACCTCCCAACAATACTAACCCCCTGTTTTTACATCTCTTACTCATCACTGTTGTGTACTTAACACTCCTTATCGACACATTTACAGTAACTATCAATAGAATTTTATCAGGCGGATCTCCCTTTGTAGGAGGGAAAGACCACACGACACATTTTTTATGCAAAAGAGGGTTGAACGAAAGAAAAGTGTTCTTTCTATTTTCCATCATTTCCCTTATTGCCTTATCTCTTGCTTTTCAACTCATCTTTAATTTCTCCAATCAATTACTTTACACCAGCATTTTGTTTGTTGTGCTTTCTTTCTTATCTTTGTATCTCAACACAAAACTCTCCTGGTCTGAAAAAAAATAAACTGCAGGTATTGCTTCTTTTCTTTATCGCTCTAAAGCCCTATCAAATGACATGCCTGGTATTTTTTATTTCAATATTTATATGGATACTCACCTCTATCAATACCCCGCTTTCCGAAACATACCCCTCCTATTTCAACAGAACCTTCATCATATATGGCAAAGGCTTACCTAAGTACATGCATTTTTGCAACGATACACTCCCACTAGATAATATAGATGTCAAAGAATCTATTCAAAAAGAATTCTACGAAAGCGGACTCATCAAAAATAAACCATCCATTTTATTACTCTTCTCAAGAGCAGAAAGATGGTTCCCATTCATAACACCCATTATTCAACAATACCAATTACCTGACGATATTAAGTATATCGCTATCATTGAAAGCCACTTAAGCAATGTTACTTCTCCAATGGGAGCAAAAGGTTTTTGGCAACTACTCCCTCATACCGCACAAAACTTCGGACTAGAAGTCAATGATTTTGTAGATGAACGACTGGACGTAGAAAAATCCACCATCGCTGCCTGCAAATACATCAAACAAGCCTACTTACAACTACAAAATTGGCCTTTAGCAGCAGCGGCATACAACTACGGAATTAATGGAACCATCTATCAACTCAAAAAACAAAATGTTCAATCTTTCCATCAACTTAAACTCAACAAAGAAACTAAAGAATTTCTATACCGCATCATCGCCTACAAAACTATCCTTTTATTTCCCGAACATTTCGGTATTAAAAGAAAGTTCAAACCCTATAAAAAAATTCTACTAAAAACCATCCAAATAGATTCTGCCAACATCACCATATCCTCTCTATCCCAATACCTTCAATGCCCCAAATTACTTCTAAAAGCATTCAACCCATGGTTACTTACTGACTCACTCCTCAACCCAAACAAAAAAACATACACATTCAAATATCCCAAAAATATCCTGGCCGACTATTCACCCTACATTTCAGACCTGTTAGGGTATTCTTACAACTCCGAAAAAAATAACCCATCCATCAATAATAAAGATACTATTATTATCAAAGATTCAGCAAATTTACGCCCCATCGATTCAAACAAAAAATCTATATCCCAATAAAAAAATGGAATCTACTATCATAGAAAATAATCCTCAGGTATCTGACACTACAAAAGAAGAGATTGAAATCATCAATGCTCAAGTACATAACTTAAAAAACATCTCCCTCAAAATACCCCGCAACCAACTGGTAGTATTTACTGGTCTCAGCGGCAGCGGCAAATCCTCTCTCGCCTTTGATACCATATACGCCGAAGCACAAAGAAGATTCCTGGAAACACTATCCGCCTATGCCCGACAATTCATGGGCGAATTAGAACGTCCCAATGTAGATAAAATCAATGGACTCAGTCCCGCCATCTCTATAGAACAAAAAACAGTAAGCAAAAACCCAAGAAGTACCGTCGGCACTGTTACTGAAATTTATGACTTCCTACGTCTGCTGTATGCTCGTATAGCAGATGGCTACTCCCCATTATCCGGCAAAAAACTCAGCAAATACTCCCCCGAGCAAATCTTTGAACTTCTACAAAAAAACTATTTTAACACCACCATCACACTCTTTGCCCCTCTCATTTATGGTAGAAAAGGGCACTACAACGAACTCTTTATTCACCTCCTCAAAAAAGGTTATACCAAATGCCGCATAGATGGGAAAATACAAGACCTGAATAAAAACCTCAAACTAGATAGATACAAAACACACAACATAGAACTACTCGTAGATGAACTAGAAGTAGCCATTGAAAACATAGAGCGACTCAAAAACTCATTACAAACTACATTAAAATTAGGCGACAACAAACTCATGATTCTAGAAAATGAACAAAACAATCCCACTCTCTTTTCTCTCAACTTTACTGACGAAGAAACAGGACTCTCCATAGAAGATCCCTCCCCAAATACCTTTTCCTTCAATTCCCCTTATGGATGGTGCCCACAATGCAAAGGAATCGGTACTCAAAAAAAACTCAACCCCACTTCTATTCTACAAGAAAACTCACTTCCCCTCACCGATGCACTCAATTACAACATCATCAAACTTAATAAAAAATATATATCTAATATCATAGAACATTACTTAGTAATGAATCACACTGACTCACCAAAAAAATTAAAAGAAATTCTCAACACTCCCACCAATACCTTACTCCAACAAACCCCTCAAACCATTCATTCTATCCTAACCGAAATCATATACAGACACATTAACAACACATTTAGAATAGACATCAACGACTATTTACAAGACAAATTAAAACAATATCCCGAATCTCCATTAATTTTAAAACTAAAAGAATTTCTAAACACCTGCCATATCATTTCAGAAATCCCTTGCGACCTATGTAATGGCAAAAGATTAAAAAAAGCAGCCCTCTACTTCAAAATCAATAACACCACCATTGCTGATTTAGGCAACTTGTCCATTGCACAACTCTATCAATGGCTCAAACATTTGCCTATACCCCAAAAAACATCCCAGGCATTGGTCCAGCAAGAAATACTCAAAGAACTGCTCCCACGAATAGAATTCTTATTAGATGTAGGAC
>DAHXOV010000125.1 GCA_027364695.1 bacterium | reverse complement strand
GTGTTATTTTTTACTTTGCTGGTGGCAAGCATTGTTTTATTTATCAGGTATTCTGCTACAAACAACAAAAAATACTATCGGTGGGGTTTTTATTTACTGATAACTTTTGCAGTTTTATCTTCATTCAGTGGCTTAAGTGGTATGGGAATATTTATGAGAATTTTAGTATTTGGAGGATTGATATATGGGATAAAAAAATTAAAAGATTATTTGCTGGCATTTAATATCACTATGGTTTCATTAGCAGCCCTGTTGATTGGATATTCTACATTTTTTGTGATAGTAATTCGCTCGCAAGCCAACCCACCAATGGATGAAAATGACCCTGAAAATGCACCTAATGTGCTATCGTACCTATTGAGAGAACAGTACGGCGATTGGCCCATATTATATGGACAATATTACAATGCACCACCCAAATCATCCAATTACTATAAAAACACAGATCCTGTTTTTGCAAAAGATGAAAAGACAGGAAAATATAAGGTAATAAACGATGGAAAGAAAGCCATACCTACTTATGAGGAAGAGGTTTGTACGGTATTTCCAAGGATGTGGAGCAGTCGGTCAGACCATGTAGCAGGCTATAGATATTGGGGAGATGTAGCAAATAATCATAGAACGATTACGAGGATGAATGAAAATGGAGAAGCAGAGAGCATAGAAGTACCTACCTTCAAGTCCAATTTGATTTTCTTTTTAAGATACCAACTGGGGTATATGTATTTTAGATATTTTTTGTGGAATTTTATGGGAAGGCAAAACGATGTGCAAGGGCTTACAGGCAACCCATTAGAAGGAAATGCTATCAGTGGAATTGCTTTTATTGATGATATATTGTTAGGAGGAAGTGATTACAGTAAATTGCGTACTCACGCTTTGCAAAACAATAAGGGACATAATGAACTATATGCATTACCTCTGTTGTTAGGGCTTTTAGGAATGTTTTACAATTACAAAAAAAACAGAAGAATAACATGGCTAGTATTTTTATTTTTCTTTTTTACAGGGATAGCGATCAATATTTATTTAAATCCAACGCCCTATCAGCCAAGAGAGAGAGATTATGCCTATGCAGGTTCCTTTTATGTATTTGCAATATGGATAGGAATGGGCGTATTATTTTTATATGAATTACTGATTGAATTTTTGAATAAAAAAATAGTTCCTCTTTTAGTTGTATTGATTTCATTGATTGTTCCAGGTATTATGGCAAAAGAAGAATGGGACGATCATGATCGGTCTAAAAGAACACTGGCAAGAAGTAGTGCTATAAATTATTTGGAGTCCTGTGAGAGAAATGGAATACTTTTTACTAATGGAGATAATGATACTTTCCCATTGTGGTATGCTCAGGAGGTGGAGGGTATAAGAACGGATGTCAGAGTTTGCAATTTAAGTTTGTTTCAAACAGATTGGTATATAAATCAAATGAGGAGAAAAGCATACGAGTCAGATCCTATGCCGCTTACATTTGCGCCTGAAAAGTACGCGTATAGCAATAGAGATGTAGTATATTTGATAGAACAAAGTAAAAATGTAATGAATCTGAGAGATGCAATAAATTTTGTAGCAAGCGATGATCCGCAAAATAAGTTTCCTATAGGTAATGGGAAATATTTAGATTTTATTCCTACCAAAAATTTTTACATAGATGTGGATACAACTCAGGTGATAAAAAACAAAGTGATAGCAGAAAAAGATTATTCAAAAATTACCAAAAAAATATCATTTAAGTTAGGGCGAAACTATATTACGAAGAATGATTTGATGGTATTGGATTTAGTAGCACATAACGATTGGACCAGACCAATATATTTTGCCGTAACGACTGGAGCTGAAGCTTATGTTGGACTACAGGAACACTTTCAATTAGAAGGATTGGCGTATCGACTTGTACCAACACTACAAACACCTGAAGATAAGATGGTGGGTGGTAGAGTAAATACCGACAGAATGTATAATGTGGTGATGAATAAATATCAATGGGGAGGAATGGATAAGGATGGCGTGTATTTGGATGAGAATTGTTTGAGAATGGCGGGAAATATAAGAATGCAAGTTACAATACTTGCCAATGCATTAATTAGAGAAGCTAAAAAAGATAAGGCAAAAAAAGTATTGGACTACATGATGGATAAAATTAAGAAAGAAAATGTGCCTTATGACCCATCGCTGTTTACTATATCAGCTTGCTATTATCAGATAGGAGATACATCTACTGCCAATCAGCTGGCAAAAGAGTTATTTGACATTATGGAGCACGATTTGCAGGCATATAACCAATATAAAGGAATGGATCAAATCTCGTTTGGCAGAGAAATGAGGCAATGTAAGGACATTATGCAAAGGTTGGCATCTCTTACTATGCAGTTTAATCAGAAAACATTATCTGATGAATTTGTAAAAAAACTTTCTATGTATCTTACAAAGGAAGATATGATGGCGCCGCCAGAGGCAAATACTCCATCTGATGGAACAGAAGAATAAGGAGGTATTTGAATTAAACAGACGTACTGATGTGATGTTTAGCAGGATGATTACCGCAGTGACATATTTTGCGGTGGCTTGACATTGAGTGGAGCGAGGGGCGATCTCTCATCATCAAAATTTATGAGTTTAGAATTAATTTTTGTTTATTTGTGGGCTGAATATGCTGAGAGAAGAAGAGTTTGAATGATTTTATTTGGCTTATGAGTAAAGGGTATATACAGATAAGAGATTTGTCTTTGGATGATAGACCAAGAGAGAAGTTATTGAAGCATGGGGCGAGTTATTTATCTGATGCAGAATTACTGGCAATTGTGATTGGTAGTGGGACGAGGGGTAATTCGGCTATCCAGTTAGCACAGCGCTTGTTGATAGAGCATGAT
>DAHXOV010000023.1 GCA_027364695.1 bacterium | reverse complement strand
AGCCAGGATTTAGGAGGTATTGCTCCAGGATATCCTTGTTCTCCATACGCCAATTGATATGGTATAATCAATTTTGCTTTACTCCCTTTTTTCAACAACATAATTCCTTCATCCCATCCTTTAATTACCCTACCCATTCCAATTGGTATTTCCAATGGTTGATTTCTATCATAGCTTGAATCAAATTTTTTTCCATCTAAAAATGTTCCTGTATAATGTACTGTTACTGTTTGTCCCGTTTTTGGTGTGTCTCCTGTTCCTTCTTTTTCTATCATATAACGTAGTCCTGATGCCGTCATCTGAGCATTGCTATATTTTTCATTGATTATTTTTTGCATTTCTTCTTCTCTCTTCTTTTCTAGTTCTATGGTTATTTGTTCCCTTTGTTTTTTTAATGTTTCAAAAGTTTTAGCAGCATCAAATTGTTCTGCTTCTTTACCTTTTCTTAATATAAGGACTCTCCTAATAGTATCATTTTGTTGAATAGTATCAACTACTTCCTGTCCCTTTATCACATGTCCAAAAACACTGTGTCTCCCATCTAACCATGGCGTTTCTTTATGAGTAATAAAAAATTGAGAGCCATTTGTATTTGGGCCCGCATTCGCCATTGACAATACACCAGGCGCATGATGCTTCAATGTAGTATCTATCTCATCAGGAAATTTGTACCCGGGATCTCCCATACCATTAAATTTTGGACATCCGCCCTGTATCATAAAATTTTTTATCACTCTATGAAAAATTAATCCATCATAAAATGGCTGATTAGGACGAGCCGTGTTAGCAATACTTCCTTCTGCCAAACCTACAAAATTTGCCACCGTCATTGGCGTTTTTTTGTACTCCAACATCAAATAAATAGATCCTTTGTTGGTTTCTATTTTGGCATAAATACCATCAGATTGTGTCTTCATAAATTCCCTGTCTAATTGACTGTTTTTTTTGGTGTTATCTGTCTTTTTCTGTGCTTCTAATAAATGCGTAGAAAAGAACGCAAAAGCAGAAGTAATAACAATGCAAATCATCTTCATAATAAAAAATTTTGTCAAATATACTGAAAAAAAAATGACACTGTAAAGTATTTACACCATCTTTGCAAAAATTGCATTTTATGAAGGATTTAATAGATGAAAAATTCAAGGCATATTCATACTCTGTATTAGAAAGATTTTTAAGGTACGTGCAAATAGATACCCAATCAGATCCTTACAGCAATACATTTCCATCTACCGAAAAACAAAAAGATTTAGCCCGCTTATTAGTAGAAGAATTAAAACAAATGGGAATCGCAAATCCTGAAATGGATGACAACGGATATGTGTATGCTGAACTATCCAAAAATAGTGATAAACAAGTGCCTGTCATTTTCTTTTGTGCTCACATGGATACATCCCCCGATTGTTCAGGGGCTAATGTCAAACCTATTATCCATAAAAATTATAAAGGCACAGACATTGTCCTCCCCGACGATCCATCACAAATCATCTCTCCAAAAAATCATCCTGAACTACTTCATCAAATTGGCAATGATATTGTAACCGCAAGTGGTACCACTTTATTAGGTGCAGACAACAAAGCAGGCATAGCAGAAATTATGGATGCTATGAATTTTTTAATTCAACACCCTGAAATCAAACACGGTATCATTAAAATATTATTCACCCCTGACGAAGAGGTGGGCAGAGGAACAGAAAAAATTAATCTACAAAAACTCAATGCAAAATACGGATATACCATAGACGGCGAAACACTTGGGCACATAGAAAATGAAACTTTTAGTGCAGATATGGCAATCATAGAAATACAAGGATATTCCACCCATCCAGGCCTTGCAAAAAATAAAATGGAAAATGCAGCCAAAATAGCCGCAGGAATACTGTCTCAACTACCAAAAGATAAAGCCCCCGAAACTACAGAAAAAAAACAAGCCTTTATTCATCCCACTTATATCAATGGGAATATAGAAAAAACAGAAATTCACTTCATCATCAGAGCATTTGAAGACACTGCTCTAAAAGAAATGGAAGATATTCTTACGCACATCGTCAATGATACAATAAAAAAATACCCTCAGTCCTCAGCAAAAATTACCATCAAAGAACAGTATAGAAATATGAAAAAAGTAATAGACAAATACCCATTTGTTGTAGATTATGCCATAGATGCTATCAAAAGAACTGGTATAGAGCCATCACTTCATTCGGTAAGAGGTGGCACAGATGGTTCCCGATTATCATTTATGGGATTACCTTGTCCTAACATATTTGCCGGTGAGCATGCTTTTCATAGCAGACAAGAATGGATAAGTGTACAAGATATGAAAAAATCTGTACAGACCATTGTTCATCTCGTGAATATATGGGAAGAAAAAAGTAAATAAAACCAAGGCTTTTTTAGTTACTCCTCTTAATATTTAATATGGAATTTTCCTTAATATTTCAAGCCACTTTGACTTTCACAAAAACAAAATATTTTTTAATATAATTACAGCCATTTCATTTTAAGTATAACCTACAAACACCATTGCAAATGGAACTTATTCAAAACTATCAAACCCAATTTAAGACGCATCTACTGAAATATATTCAATCTATCTACACCAAGCAACCCAAGGAATTATATCAACCTATTGAATACATTCTCACTGCTAGTGCCAAACACATCCGTCCTGTTTTTTGCTTATTGTCATGTGAATTATATGGAAAAACCAGCCGATCTGCGCTCAATGCCGCATTATCCATAGAATTATTTCATACCTTTTCCCTCATCCATGATGATATTTTAGATAATTCCAACATCCGACGCGGAAAAAAAGCCATTCATAAAAAATGGGATACCGGCATTGCCATTCTTTCAGGCGATACATTGCTCATCGAATCATTCAAACTTCTTGCAAAGTATCATCCAACAATATCAAATAGCTTATTAAAAACCATGACCAAAGCGTCAACAGAAATTTGTGAAGGACAGCAAAATGATATGAATTTTGAAAAATTAAAATTCATATCATCACATCAATACATTGAAATGATTAGAAAAAAAACAGCCGTATTGTTAGGAACTGCCTTTCAAATGGGCACCATTATTGCCAATATCAACGCTACTGAACAAAAAAAAGTGTACACCATAGGTGAAAACATTGGCATTGCCTTTCAAATCATGGACGATTATTTAGATACATTTGGTAACACCAAAATTTTTGGAAAAAAAATAGGCAATGATATTTTAGCCAATAAAAAAACTTTCTTACTCACAAATGCTCTGCAAATCGCTAATAGAAAGCAACTATTAAAAATTCATCAAATACTCAAAATGCCCCCATCTGATAAAAAAATCAATGAAATGAAATCTCTGTTTATAGATCTTTCCATAGATAAACTATCATTAAATAAAGCTGCCGAATTTAATAATAAAAATTACTCTATCATCAAATCATTAAAAGCAAAAAACGAAAAAACACGAAATATCTTACTCTTACTTTCTGAACAACTCATTAAAAGAACCCAATAATGAAACCCGAAGAAATTAAACTCTCTACATTCAAATACAAGACGCCCATTCAAATAAGATACATAGATATTGATATGCAAGGACATGTCAACAACGCTATTTTTCTCTCATACATAGAACAGTCCCGCGTTGACTACATGAACACCCTGTTGCCAAACAATGATTTTAATACAAACGGTCTCATCATTGCAAGAACAGAAATTGACTATTTTCAACCCATTTTTTTACACGATAAAATATACTGTTATACAAAAATTTCCTCTGTCAGAAATAGAAGTTTCACCTTTGAAAATGTACTTGCTTCTGATAACAACAGTATTAAATGCTTCGCAAAAAGTATTATGGTATGTTTTAACTACAACAACAATTCTACCATTCATGTTCCCGAACATTGGAGAGAAAAAATACTCGCATTTGAAGAATTTTAATACCTCTTTCCTAGCTCATCATTGGTAACCATCCACCCATTTTCACAAATAAGCAATAAAAATGTCAAATGCATTTTTTATTTAAATACTCTAATACTCTAAAAATGTAAACATTTTTATTCTAATTATATATTATACTCATATTTTTTCTTATATTTACCCCAAAAATTTTTATGGCAAAATATTTATGTTTTTTTATTGTTTTTTTATCTCAACTCACTCACGCTCAAGTATTTTGGATAGAAACCTTTGGCACGGGCTGCAATCAAGGGCAAGTAGCAAATGCAACAGTAGCAA
>DAHXOV010000022.1 GCA_027364695.1 bacterium | reverse complement strand
ATACAGTATATATTCTCTCGCAAAAGATGAATCAAAAAGTGGTTAAACTATGGCACAAACAAATAGATTTAGAGGCTTGCACACATCTTATATTGCCAGGTGGCTTTTCGTACGGGGATTATTTGAGAAGCGGTGCTATTGCTCGCTTTTCACCCATTATGCAAAGTGTGATAGAGCATGCTAAAAAAGGCGGATTTATTTTAGGAATATGTAATGGCTTTCAAAGCTTATGTGAAGCTCATCTATTACCAGGGGCATTACTGCACAATACAAATAGAAAATTCATTTGTAAAAATGTTTTCATTAAGCCAGCAAATTATTCTACTATCATCACTCAGTACTTACCAAAAGATAAAAAAGCATTTCAGATACCCATTGCCCACGGAGAAGGAAATTATTATGTAGATGAAAATACATTAAAATCATTACAAGACAAGGAGCAAATTATTTTTCAATATTGTGATGAAAATGGCAATGTAAATGATGCTGCCAACCCTAATGGTTCTTTGCTCAACATTGCAGGTGTGTGTAATACACAAAAAAATGTTTTTGGCATGATGCCACACCCTGAACGAGCAGCAGACGAAGAACTTAAAAATACAGATGGACAATATATTCTTCAAAGTATTATAAAATCGGCTTTTGCATATTCTCTTTAATTGAAAATTTTTATGAATAATACTCAAGTAGCAAGCAATATATTTCAGGTATTAGAACGAGCGCTAGACAAACATATCCTTGTGATAGATGGTGCTATGGGCACAATGATACAAAAACACCGTTTATCAGAAGAAGATTATCGTGGAAAAAGATTCAAAGATTGGCACAGGGAAATTAAAGGTAATAATGATATTCTAGTCCTTACACAACCAGATATTATTCAGAACATACATCTTCAATACCTTAGAGCAGGAGCAGACATTATTGAGACCAATACTTTTAATGCACAAACCATTTCTCTGTCTGACTATGATATGCAAGAATGGGCATACGAAGTGAACTTTAATGCTGCTCAACTTGCAAAAAAAGCCATCGCACAATACTATCTTGAAAGTGGCTTGGATTTTGATAAAGCACCAAAATTTGTAGCAGGAGCTATAGGTCCTACCAATAAAACACTGTCTTTATCACCCGATGTAGCCCGTCCCGAATACCGTGCAATTAGTTTTGATGAATTAGCCAAGGCATATACCGAACAAATCAACGGACTGATAAATGGAGGATCCGATATTTTGCTCATAGAAACTATTTTTGACACATTGAATGCAAAAGCCGCTATTTATGCAGCATTAAACATTTTTGAAGAAAAAGGAATACAACTACCATTGATGATTTCAGGGACTATCACCGATGCAAGCGGCAGAACGTTGTCAGGACAAACAGTAGAGGCTTTTCTAATATCCCTCTCTCATGCACCCATTATGAGCATAGGGTTAAATTGTGCATTGGGAGCAAAAGAGATGAGGCCTTACATTGAAGAATTAGCAGAAAAATCAGAGATTTACATAAGTGCATACCCTAATGCGGGCTTGCCCAATCAGTTTGGAGAATATGATGAAACGCCTGAAATCATGTCACATTATATTTGTGATTTTATTGAAAGTGGATTGGTAAATATCGTAGGAGGATGTTGTGGCACTACACCCGAACATATACAACATATTGCCGAGCATGCAAAAAAAACAATTCCAAGAAAAAGAAAAAAACAGGAGAAGCATTTGAGAATCTCAGGATTAGAGGCAATGGTACTTCGTCCCGAAAGTAATTTTATGAATGTAGGAGAAAGGACAAATGTTACGGGATCAAAAAAATTTTTACGGCTCGTCAAAGAAGAGAAATATCAGGAAGCATTATCTGTAGCAAGAGAGCAAATAGAAGGAGGGGCACAAGTCATAGATATATGTATGGACGAAGCAATGCTGGAGGGTGTAAAAGCCATGACTACTTTTCTGAATAGCATTGCCTCAGAACCAGATATAGCAAGGATACCCATCATGTTAGATTCATCAAAGTTTGAAGTTATTGAAGCAGGATTAAAACATACCCAAGGAAAATGCATCGTGAATTCTATCTCTCTGAAAAATGGAGAAAATGAATTTATTGGTCAGGCACGCACCATTAGAAAATATGGAGCAGCTGTGATTGTGATGGCATTTGATGAAAAAGGACAAGCGGATACTTTGCAAAAACGAATTGAAATATGCGAAAGAGCATATCGTATTTTGATAGATAAAGTACATTTTCCACCCGAAGATATTATTTTTGATCCTAATATATTCCCTGTGGCTACGGGAATGGAAGAACATAGACGCAATGCTTTAGATTTTTTTGAAGCTACCAAATGGATAAAAGAGAACTTACCACATGCAAAGGTAAGTGGAGGCGTAAGTAATGTTTCTTTTTCATTTAGAGGCAATGACACTGTCAGAGAAGCTATACATGCTGCTTTTTTGTACCATGGCACCCACTATGGAATGGATATGGGTATAGTGAATCCTGCACAACTTGTGGTCTATGAAGAAATTGACAAAGAATTGTTACAACTAATAGAAGATGTTTTGTTTGACAGAAGTGATGATGCCGCAGAAAAATTGATTGCCAAAGCAGAAGAAATTAAAGAACAAGATTCAGGAGACTATCAGAAAAAACAAAGAGGAAATAAAGATGCTGAATGGCGAAATGTTGCCGTAGAAGAGAGATTGGCACATGCATTAATAAAAGGGATAGATACATATGTAGAAGCAGATACAGAAGAAGCAAGACAAAAATTGGGAGATCCATTAAAAGTTATTGAAGGTCCTTTGATGGAAGGTATGAACAAGGTAGGAGATTTATTTGGAAGCGGCAAGATGTTCTTACCGCAAGTAGTGAAGAGCGCAAGAGTGATGAAAAAGGCAGTAGCTTATTTACAGCCCTTTTTGCTAAAACAACAAAAAAACAAGGGAGGAAAGAAAGGTAAAGTCATACTTGCCACTGTAAAAGGCGATGTACATGACATTGGTAAAAATATCGTAGTAGTTGAAC
>DAHXOV010000013.1 GCA_027364695.1 bacterium | reverse complement strand
TGACACCTCTTAATACCAAAAGTCAACTTTTTGACACCGCAGGTTTCATCTTTTACCTCAAGCTGTCACAAAAAGTTTATCCACAATATGCTCAAACAATTTTTTTATTTTTTTAGCATTCTACTCTCCGAAACGATACTAATTACAAACAATTTATATAATTCCACTAAAAAATATTTTATCCACAATAATTGTGGATAAAATAAATTTATTAACAAAGTGGTAGAAAGTGGTAAAAAGTGGTAAAAAATAGAAAAATTGTCCCTATTTTAGTGCCCAATTCTTAATCCCCCATCCCTGATGCTTACCCTAATAGGTGAATACGATTGTAAGTTAGACGTCAAAAAACGTGTTCTATTCCCTTCTGACCTTAAAAAACAAATGGGAAATACCTTTGACAAAGGCTTCGTCATCAACAGAAACATCCACCATCAATGTCTCACACTTTATCCAATGCAAGAGTGGGAAGCACTCAACGAGAATTTAAGAGCACTCAATCGCCTCATCAAAGCCAATGATATTTTTATTCGAAAACTAATGGGTGGCGCCACCCTTTGCAGCCCTGATACTGTCGGCAGAATCCTCATACCCAAACCGCTCACAGAATACGCTCAATTCAAAACAGACATCAAAATAACAGGTAGCAACAATGTCATTGAAATATGGGACAAAGAACTTTACCATCAATTCTTAAATCAAGATTTTGATATTGAAAAAATGGCCATAGAAATCTTTGGCAATTCCCATCCATCACAAAATAATAACAAATAAGTACTCCAAACATCTTCCAACGCTCAATGACCATTACTAAGTCATACCATACGCCTGTCATGCTCAATGAGTGCATTGAATACCTTAACATTCAACCCAATGGAATATATGTAGATGCTACCTATGGTGGCAGCGGACATTCAAAAGCCATACTCCGTCAACTTTCTATCAAAGGAAAACTCTTCGCCTTTGACCAAGACAAAGATGCCCAACAAAACATCATCCAAGATAAACGTCTCACTTTCATCCCACACAACTTCAAATACATTACTCAATGGCTACATTATTACAATATCTATAAAGTGAATGGTATTCTTGCAGACTTAGGCGTCTCTCTCTATCAGCTTCAAACGCCAGAAAGAGGATTTTCCTATAAATATAACCAAGCATTGGATATGCGAATGAATCAAAATCAAAATACCACCGCCGCAGATATAATAAACACTTACACTCAACAACAGCTGGAAAAAATTTTCTTTGAACATAGTAATCTCAAAAATGCAAAAAAAATAGCTTATCTCATCACTCAATATCGCTCGAAAAAAAATATTGAAACCACCTTTGACCTCATTGATGCCATTCAATCCACACTTCCTAAAACAAAGGAATATTCCATGCTATCCAAAATCTTTCAAGCCATTCGAATAGAAGTGAATAAAGAAATTGAGCATCTTAAAAATTTCTTAAACCAAAGCTACGAATTACTCAATGAAAAAGGAAGAATCGTCATACTTACCTACCACTCGTTAGAAGATAAGATAGTAAAAACCTTTATGAATAACGGACACACTGATAAAATACTAGAACCAGACATACTGTATGGAAAAAAAAATATCCCTTTTCGCCTCCTCACTAAAAAACCACTCCAAACATCAGAAGAAGAAATTAAACAAAACCCCCAAGCCCGTAGTGCTAAACTAAGAGCAGCAGAAAAAATTTAAACCACAACACAATGAATAAAAATAAATTTATAAAAAATTCTTCTGTTGTCGAAAAAACACGAGATAGCAACAAACGACTCAAAGGGCTTCTTATCAAAATGCTTTCTATCGTCTTTGGAGGTAAGTACCTTGAAAATAAAGAAGTACTTAAAAATATTCCCTTTTTCATTTTCCTCATCGCCAGCGGAATCCTTTACATTACTAATGGAAATATGGCAGACAAAAAAATAAGAGAAATCAATAAACTGAATAAA
>DAHXOV010000007.1 GCA_027364695.1 bacterium | reverse complement strand
ACTATACCAAGTGGTATATTCAGAAACATTATTATTAATTTAATAGGCAATGGTGTTGTGATAGATCCCATCGTACTTACAAAAGAGATAAAAAATATAGAAAAGGAAGGAATTGAAGTAAGAAATCGTTTAATCATTTCTAAAAGAGCGCATCTCATTATTCCTTCACATA
Source organism: bacterium (assembly GCA_027364695.1). Taxonomy (GTDB): domain Bacteria; phylum Bacteroidota; class Bacteroidia; order B-17B0; family Aurantibacillaceae; genus BPGX01. Next base: position 1,435 of record DAHXOV010000007.1, on the reverse strand, counting down.
GGTGGTTAGATGCAGCCAGTGAAGCCATTAAAGGAAATAATAAAATTGGTTCTACTCTCAAAGGTATTGGTCCTGCATATATGGACAAAACAGGAAGAAATGGACTCAGAACAGGCGATATTGAACGTTCTGACTTTCAAGAAAAATTCCATCAACTGTATCAAAAACATCAGCAACTACTAAAATTCTACAATTGGTCTAACATCAATGAAGAGCAAATCAAAGAATGGTTTGAAAGTATTGAATTCATTAAGCAAATGCAACTTGTAGATGGGGAGCATTATATAAACGAAGCGATTTCAAAAGGTAAAAAAGTGCTGGCAGAGGGCGCACAAGGCACATTGTTAGATATTGATTTTGGGACTTATCCATTTGTAACATCTTCCAGTACTATTACAGCAGGGGCATGCACAGGGCTGGGTATAGCTCCCAATAAAATAGGCAATGTATATGGTATTTTAAAAGCCTACTGCACAAGGGTGGGTAGTGGACCTTTTCCCACAGAGCTCACGGGTGAGTTAGGTGAACATGTTCGTAATGTTGGTAAAGAATTTGGCTCTACCACTGGCAGAGCAAGAAGAGTAGGATGGTTAGACTTACCTGCTCTCAAATATGCGATTCAACTCAATGGTGTTAATGATCTCATTATGATGAAAGCCGATGTGTTATCTGATTTGGAGACAATCAGAGTATGTACGCATTATCATTACAACAATCAAGTGATAGATTACTTGCCATATAATTTGAATGAAACCGATATAAGTCCTATTTATCAGGACTTAAAAGGATGGAAAAAAGATATTTCTCAATACAAAACAAAAAGACAACTGCCAAAAACTCTATTAAAATATATTGATTTTATTCAGGAGAATACCGGTGTAAAGATTTCTTATTTATCTGTAGGTCCTGACAGAGAGCAGATCATCAAGTTGTATTGATAGATTTTTTGTTCTATGTAGAACAAAAAATCTATGTAAATTTGTGAATATTCATGCAAGTTTTTGCTAAATTTCCACTGCTACGTTTATTGTTACCGTTTGTCGCGGGTATTTTATTTTACATATACAGCTCTTTTACATTTGTAGTATTATATCCTCAGCAGAATATTATTTTACTTTCAATAATTATTTTAGTCCTACTCATTATACTTGTCATTCATACTTATTTCAATATTAAAATACTCACTACCGTTTTAATAGATATTACCTTATTTATTTTTGCTTATAATTTATCTTACTATCAAGACATCGTTCATCATCCATATTTTATTGGGAACAAAATAAATGAGAAAGAAGAAAAACAGTATGTAATTGTAAAACCAATTGATATTATTGTACATAAAAAGAATTACAATAAACTGACATTGCGGGCATATAATGTATTGAATAGGCAAACAAGAAAGTGGGATAAAGTAGTTGGGAACATTATATTATAT
>DAHXOV010000382.1 GCA_027364695.1 bacterium | reverse complement strand
TCTGAATATCGCTTACACCTATTACTGTTCCACAAATACCTCCATTAGGATAATTATTTTTTTGAAAAAAATCACCGTTCTCTATGACTTCAAAATAATTGCCTAAAATATCTTGAAAATAAAAATGTTGAAAGCCCGATGGATGGATATATATCTTGCTAATAAGTAATTTCTTTTCTTCCAATTGTCTGTGTAATTTTTGCAAGTCAAAACATTTTATCTTAGCAATAAAAATTCCCAAATCCCCTAATTGTGGTGTAAATGTGGATGATTGAGGCACTCTACTGGTATATTGCCATATTTCCAACCCTCCGCCCCCATTGAGGTTGATCGCCAAAATAGCCCTTCTTTGTTGAGGCGTTCCTCCTGTATAAGGCAGCATCAAATTGGCTTCTGCAGCTTCATCAAATACCTGAATATCAAATCCTAAACTTTTTCTATAAAATTCAAATGCCCCCAATACATCTGATACGCCTATCCCTACTTGCTGAATGCCTGTAATAATAAAAGAACACATGATTAAAATTTGTCAAATAATGCTGCAAAAGTAATAAAACCCCTGCAATATGAAGCGATTAAGTGCATTAGATAAATGAAACCTAAGATCCTACCAAAGATAAGCGAGATAAATAAAATATCACTGCTAACAATGAAAACATTAAATAACAGATGCATCAAAAGAATATATTAGCTTATGAAAAACTCTAAAGCAATCTTATCTGCCATCAAATAACCCTCTTTTTTGGTAAGTGTAAAAACGTTTTCACTTCCATTGGTATTAAAAAAATCTTTTTGTTTCTCATATACCCTCAAAAAATGCTCTGTGTACATCTTACCAAACCAATTCTCTATCTCCTGAATATCACAACCATACATTGTCCTTAATCTTGTATATATGTATTCATTAAATCTTTGTTTTGCCGTCAGTGTTTCTGTTTGATAATACCTTTTACCTTTGAGCACATTTTGAAAATACTCATAATTATTTGATACATTCCATCTTCTTTCATCAGTACCATTGTAAGAATGAGCAGAAGGACCTAACCCAAGATAGGGTTTTTGCAGCCAATAGGTAGAATTATGTTTTGACACACATCCTTTTTGTGCATAATTAGATACTTCATAATGCAAATAATTTTTCCCCATCAACTTATCCTGAATCATCAAAAACTCGTCTCGCATCCATTCTTCACTTACAGGGATCACTTTTCTTCTCGCTACAAGATAGTCAAGTTTTGTTTTGCGCTCCAGTGTAAGCTCATAAACAGAAATATGAGGGGGGCAAAATGCTAATATTTTCCTTATATCTTGCTCTAAGGCTTCCATTGAGTAGTCAGGGATACCAAAGATAATATCCACAGAATAGTTATCAAATCCGGATTTCTCTATGTTTCTTATGCTGTTGATAGATTGCTGAACGGTATGTTTTCTTCCTAACCATTGTAATATCTTATCACTCAATACCTGTACTCCCAAACTAATTCTATTAAATCCCAAATGTTTTAAAGATTTCATATACGCCTCGTTCACATCATCGGGGTTACATTCTATGCTTACTTCTGCATCTTTCTTTAATATATAATGCCGTACTATTTCATCTAAAATTTTTTCAAGATCGCCCACAGGTAACAAAGACGGCGTTCCTCCCCCAAAATAAAGTGTTTCTATGGGTTTATTTCCTAAATAGTCCTTACGCTCTCTTATTTCCACCAAAATTGCTTCCATCACATCCCTCACAGTACTCTTATTTACTGAAAAGTGAAAATTACAATAGATACACTTGTAATGACAATAAGGTATATGTATGTAAATAGAACTCATTTTAATCCATCCTTCAAAATACTACTAATAAAAAAGCCCTCTGACGAGGGCTTTTATCCTTATGAATCAGGGAAAATAGGCGATTTTTCTAATCTTTTTGCTTATGATTCATCCACTCTTCTTTTTTCTTTTTCCATATCTCTTGTTGAGCAGGTGTCAAAAAGTTGTTTACATTATTAAAAAACTCTTCGTTAATCTGTTGTTTTTGTGCTTTTAAATTGGCTTTTTCCTTATCGTCAGAAGTGGATTTAATTTTTTCATTGATAGGCTGCACTTTGTACAATCTATCCATAGCAAATTTTTTGAATTTGCTTTGTTGTTCCTTATTC
>DAHXOV010000352.1 GCA_027364695.1 bacterium | reverse complement strand
GGGTAACATGGCACATAGAATGGTCTTCTACAAAAGGTGCTATTTCTTGGCAAATATAAAGCACTTTCATTTTTCGCCTGCTCAGAATGCTCATAATATTTTAATTTTTTGCAAAGATAGTAAAAAAAAACAGGGAATACTAATTTAAAAAATATTAAAAAAGGGTTAAGTTATTGATAATCAATATATTAAAAGGTATTTTTTGAGATTGCTTTTGGTCTTATACAAATGTGATTTTTGCTGTATATGGTTCAGTTATTTTATTTTTTTCTTTTGTATTCATTAATTAATTTCTGAGCGATGCGATGAGGAAAGTAAAATTCTTCTTTTTGTATTGTTTGCAGTCCTTGGGTTATATTTTTATCTGAAAAAAAATCGTGAATTAAATAGTTGGACAGTATTTTTTTTAGTCGTTTTTGTTGTTGTTCCTGTCTTTTATTTTTTATGTAGTTCGGAATTTTTGCTAATTGTTGATAGTGAGTGAGCATGTTATAGACCTTTTCTATGCCTTTTTTTGAATAAGAGGAGGTAGGAATAACAGGTACTATCCAATTTGCTAGTGGGTGAGTAAAATAGTGAAGTGCTGATTTAAATTGTGTGGCAGTAAGTTCTGATTTTTGGATGTTATCGCCATCGGATTTGGTAATGATAATGCCATCTGCTATTTCCATTATCCCTCTTTTGATGCCTTGTATTTCATCACCTGATGCGGGCATGAGTAATAATAGAAAAAAATCTGTTATGTCGGCTACTTCGGTTTCACTTTGTCCAACGCCTATGGTTTCTATAAAAATCATATCGTATCCTGCTGCTTCGCAGAGTAACATGGTCTCGTAAGTTTTAGAAGCCAGTCCGCCTAAAATTCCACTACTAGGGGATGGGCGAATAAAGGCATGGGGGTGTCGGGATAAATTTTCCATTCTGATTTTGTCTCCCAGAATGCTGCCTTTGGAGATAGTGCTGCTAGGGTCTATGGCTAATACGGCTAATTTTTTTCCTTGCTCAATACAATACAAACCGAAAGTTTCAATAAAAGTACTTTTTCCAACCCCTGGAGGTCCTGTAATGCCCAAACGAAAAGTATTGCCTGTGTGGTGAATAATCTGATGTAAAATTTTTTCTGCTTTTTCCTGATGTTCAGGTTGGTTGGATTCTACAAGGGTAATGGCTTTTGCTAAAATAGAAACGTCTTGATTAAGAATACCATTTACATAATCATCAATAGATAAATACATATTAAAACTTTAGGTGTCTAACAGAAATACCCTGGTTTTTAATTTCTAATAATGATTTAATTCCTATCTCTAAATGTATTTCGGTATATTGTTGGACAACTGTTTTATCTTTTTCTTCTGTTTTTACTCCATCGGGTATCATGGGTTGATCTGTTACTAAAAGAAGCGCCCCTGTTGGAATTTTATTGGCAAAGCCCACAGTAAAAATAGTAGAGGTTTCCATATCTATGGCCATCACTTTTATTTTGCGCAGATAGGCTTTAAAATATTCATCGTGTTCCCATACTCTTCTGTTGGTGGTATAGACGGTTCCAGTCCAGTAGTCGCGACTTTCTATGCGAATGGTATAAGATACTGCTTTTTGTAAATTAAATGCAGGGAGAGATGGGACTTCGGGGGGGAAGTAGTCGTTAGAAGTTCCTTCTCCTCTGATGGCAGCTATGGGTAATATAAGGTCGCCTATTTGGTTTTTCTTTTTTAATCCGCCACATTTTCCGAGAAAGAGTACTGCTTGGGGCTTGATGGCACTTAATAAGTCCATTACTGTGGCGGCTGCTGCGCTGCCCATTCCAAAGTTGATGATAGAAAGCCCTTCTGAATGAGCAGAGATCATTGGTTTTCCTTGTCCTTTTATTTTTGTATTATATTTTTTTGCGAATAGTTCAACATAATTGGTAAAATTACATAGCAATATGTGTTGTCCAAATTCATTCAGTGATACTCCTGTATATCTGGGCAGCCAGTTTTGTACTATTTCTTCTTTGGTAGTCATCATTTAATTCTTTTGATGCTGAGAGCTTTCCTTTTTTTGTTCATTGAGTATTTTGTTTTGAATATTAATAGATTCTTCATGGAGGAGTGCGAGCAATTGGTGAATGAAATGTTCGTTGATATGGAGTTCTTTGGCGAGTTTTTTCCGAGATTGTAGAATGTATTTCCATCGGGACAATTGAAAGGCAGTTACTTGGTGTTCTTTTTTGTAGTGAGCAATTTGGCTGATGAGGTTCAGTCTTTTTGTTATTAAATTCAGCAATTCTTCGTCTATTTCATCAATCATTTGCCTAAGGATTTGCAGGGTATTATTAAATAAAGGGTCATTAGAATGTGGGTCTAAGAATTTAAGTTGAGATAACATTTGGTGTAGTTCAGCAGGGGTGAGTTGTTGTTGTTTATCACTGAGTGCGATAGATGGATTGAAGTGTGTTTCAATCATTAGTCCATCCAAGCCTAAGTTTAATGCTTTTTGTGATAATTCAAAAAGATATTCTTTTTTTCCGGCTATGTGGCTGGGGTCGCAAATAATAGTCAGGTCAGGGAAGATGGTTTTTAGTTCCAGGGGTATTTGCCAGAGTGGTTTATTTCTATAGATATCGGTTTCATAATAATAAAATCCTCTGTGTATGGCAGCTATTTCTGAGATGCCAATATTTTTCATTCTTTCAATGGCGCCTATCCATAGTTTAATTTCGGGGTGCATAGGATTTTTTATCATCACAGGTATTTGTATGCCTTTGAGGGCCAGTGATAGTTCGTTTACACTAAATGGGTTGGTGGTGGTGCGAGCCCCTATCCATATTACATCTATGTTGTATTTGACGGCGAGTTCTACATGATGAGGGTGGGCTACTTCTATGCATACAGGCAGATTGAATTCTTTTTTTACTTGTTGAATCCATTGCAGGGCGGTTTCTCCATATCCTTCAAAGTGGCCTGGTCTTGTTCTGGGTTTCCATATACCTGCACGGAAGAGAGAGAGGTAAGGGATGTTTTTAATTTGTTTGGCGGTTAGTAATATTTGTTCTTCACTTTCTGCACTGCATGGTCCTGCTATTATAATGGGCTTTGTATGTTCTGAAAATTTAATCATACATTAGTAGCTTTTATAGGAATAGGATCCATATCTATAGCTGTTACCATAGCCGTATTTGTAGCCATATTTATTGTAAGCATAATAGCCTGATTTTTTGATATTAATACCATTTAATACTAAATAAAAATTAGGAATTTTATTTTGAGCATACAACTGATTGATAAAGTGGATGGTTCTGCGGGTAGCTATTTTAGCATTGACAGTAAATATATTTAATTCTGAAAGCTGCATCAGATAAATGGCGTCTACTAATAGTCCTGATGGGGGTGTGTCTATAATAATGTATTCATAATTTTTTTCCAGGTATTGAAATAATTCCTGAAGTTTGCTGGATAATAACAAATCGGAGGGGTTGGGAGGGCTTTCTTTTCCTGCCAGATAGATATCAAGGGTTTCAATAAAAGTAGAGTATTTTATTTCGTCTATGCTGGCTTGATTGGATAAGAATGCGCTGATTCCTTTTTCGGGAGAGAGTTTGAATGAGCTGAAAATTCTTGGCTTATGAAGGTCTAGTTCTAAGAGCGCTATTTTCTTATTTGATTTTGCAAGTAATGTGGCGAGGTTGATAGATAAGAATGTTTTTCCTTCGCTGGGGAGGAAAGAGGTGATGAGTATTTTTTTTATGGGAATATCTTTGGCAGCGTATTTGATATTGGTGATCAGCCCTCTGATAGCATCTGAGACAGGGGAGTAGGGGTCTTCTATTGTGATAAGGGTATTGTCGTTGATATTTTTCTGGTGAGGGACGATGCCGAGCATAGGGATGTTAGTCAGTTCTTTTAATTGTTCAGCATCCGCTATTTTTACCAAGAAGAGTACTCTGATGAGAATAGATAGAATGGCGATGCCTAGTCCAAAAGAGAGGAAGGTGTTTCTTATTTTATTTTTATCGGGTTTAACAATGCCCATGTTTCTTGGTTTTTCTATGATTTTGACATTGGGGGTAATAGAGGCACGAGCAATACGGGTATTGGCTTTTTTTTCCAGAAGGAAGGAGTAAAGTTTTTGATTGATTTCAACTTTTCTTTGGATGTTGAGTACATCTCTTTGTTTTGGGGGGATGTCCTTGAAT
>DAHXOV010000351.1 GCA_027364695.1 bacterium | reverse complement strand
CTCCTTTCATCTCTTAATCGGGAAATAAATTCATCTGTAATAATTTCTGAAAATTGTTTTTGTTGCTGTTTGCATATCGCTTCAAACTCTTCTATATATGCCTCTCTCGGAAATACTTGTTGTTTTATTCGGTAATATTCATTTTTCTGCAATTCATTAAAAAACTTTTGTCCTATTGTTATTCCTTGCTCCTTAATTTCCTGATGTCTGCTTTTAACTTCAACAACATATTCCGGGTCTTTTTTATCTGAATTAGCATCACTTCTACCGCTTTTATATCCTCGTTTTTGATTCAAGTGATACAAAACTCTACCAAATTCTATAAGTGAAATTGGCTCTTTTGCAGCTTTTGCTCGTAATCCCCACAACTCAAGAGGTTTTAAGTTAAATAGTTTTTCGTCAAACATTTCCTTCTCCTGCAAAACTTTTGTCAACTGTTTTCTTCGCATTTGATAGCGGTCATAGCCCTTTCTTTGAGTTCGCTTTGTTGTTCTATTTTGATTTTTAGATATTGCATTGCCTTTAGTGAATTCATTTTTATCATCTGTAGTAAGAGGAATGATTCTACTTCCCATTCCTAAAATTTTATTTTCTTCTTCATCAATGATTGCCCAGCCAATAGAGCTTACACCAAGATCAAGCCCTAGAATTTTTTTAGATTTGTGTTCCATATTAAAATATTTGTGTTAAAAATAAGTAAAAGTTTTTTATAGTTAGTAAATTATTATTTACATTTGCAGCAGTACTTTTTTGAATCAACTCACAATAAGGACTTCGGTCCGTTGTGAAAACATTCAGGGCGGCGATCGAAAGAAAGTCGCCCTTTTTTTATTTGTTACTAAAATGTAGGATTGAACTATCAAACAATGCCATGCCACCTTCTTATCACCCATTCTGTGATGGCGAGTAGGACAATGATAAAGAACCACCATTGGTTATCTATCCAGTACTGATATGATTCTGTTTGAGTTACAATGGTCTTGATGTCTTCGTTTTTTGAGAGATCTTGTAGGATGGTTTCACTGTCTTTTAGCAGGTATAATTTTCCATTTGTTTTTTGCGAGAGGGTTTTGAGCAAATGGTGTTGTGCGCTAAGGTTGTTTTGTTCAATGGACAGTGGGATGATGTGTAATTTGCCTGTTTGGCTGTATGCTTTGGTTTTGTATTGGGTATGTGCTTTGTAGGTATATTCTCCTGCGGGGAGTGTGCCTGCGTTGAGAAAGTAGTTGGTATTGGATTTATTGAACACATATTTGTATTCATGTTTAGCTTCATCTTCTAATTTTAGAAAAACATCGGGCTCGGTAATGTTTTGCATGCTTTCGTTGAGGAGTTCTGCGGTGATTTGAAGGGGCTCATTTTCGTTGATGGTGGGTGGTATATGAACTTTGAATGGACTTTTGTCTCTTTTAATAGAGAGATAACGAATGGTTTGTGTAATGAGGTGGCTGAACCATTCAGTGTTTTGTCTGGTTTGGTAATTGTTCATTTTCCATCTCCATAAGCCGTCACCCAGAAAGATGGCATATTTTGAAACATTGTTTTTGATGAGAAAAAATAAAGGTAAATCGGTAATAATATTGTTTATTTTTTGGTAGTATAAAATATCGGTTTCTCCGATGGGTGTGTATTCGCCGTATGGGGTGAGAAGGATAGGTAATGTGTTGTTGAATTCTTTATAATCCTCTGTAAGGCTAAATGCAGAAAAGGAAGTATTGAGATGTGCTTCTGTTTCGTTGGTTGGTTGGAGACTGAGTTGTTTGATGTTAAGGAATTGGTTTTGTAAGATATGTAGACTGGTGGTGATGAGCATTAAGGGGATATTAGATTGGAGGCATTTTTTATACAGTGGATAGTTAGGGTCGGGAGAGTGGAATAGGATCACATCATAATCGTTGATATTTTTATTGAAAGAAGTTTCTGAATAGGCTTCTGTTGCGTATTGCTCGGAGGTATGAAGTATTTGTCGGATAGCAGAAATATCAGGGTGTGGGGCAGAGTAGAGGAAGAGTGTTTTTATTTTATTTTCAATCACATGAACTATAAAGTACGCCGTATTATTGTAGATATTTTTTTCATCTTTGATAACAGATACACTGACTTTATAGCTATGGTATCCGGCTTTGTTGGCATTAAGTTGAAATTGGACAGAATTGATATTTTGCATGTCAGAGTTTATTATAAGTGTTTTTTTGCTTAGTTCGTTTTTATTCTCATGTATGCTTACTTCTATTTTTTCATTTTTTATATCGGAGGAATGCAGCAATACTTCTACAATGAAATCATTGCCTAGAAATACATTTTTATTGTGAAGGATTTTTCTGATAGCGATGTCTTTGTAGATGTTTGTATCGCCTGATGCCGCAATGTATATGGGATAAGAAATGTTTTCTGCAAGAGAAATAGGATGAATCCCTTCATTGAATATACCATCGGTGAAGATTATCATTGCACTGATGGGCTTATTGCCGAGTGTTTGTTGGGGTTCTGAAAATAGTTTTTCGGCGTTTGTTCTGACTTCGTTGAAGGATAGCGTATCAGGGTTGAAGTGAATTTTTTCGCCGAAAGTGATGAGTTGAACATCATAATTGTTTTGTAGAATGCTTTTTATTTCTGAAAATCGGTTGAGAAAAAAGTTTTTGACTTCGTTAGAGTCTTTGGCTTTTATCATAGATTGGCTATTGTCCACAGCGAGTATGATGGTGGGTTTGATGTATTCTTGTTTATAGTAGCGAAAATAGAAGTCGAGGAGTAAGATACCAATAATGAAAAGTAGAAAGAACCGGAGTGCAGAGAGGATGTATTTGTTTTTTTTTGAAAAAGCGGAAGCAGGCGTGTTGAAAAGATATTGGGTATATGCTATGAACAGAGCGAGTAGAACAATGAGAAGTATCCACCATGAGCTATGTTCGGAGAGTATTTTCAATTTTTTGAGGGTAAAGGTAATGAAAAAATTATGTGTAGTAATTTTTGGCAAAAAAGCTGTGCCGCCGAGCGAAACGAAGGGGCGCAGTCAAATATAATGATGATTAAAACGAGAATGTCATTGGGTGTTGGAATGTTGGTGA
>DAHXOV010000323.1 GCA_027364695.1 bacterium | reverse complement strand
CAATAATACAGGCTTTTTTTCTTTTTTAGATTTTTCTAATACAGTATTATCAAAATGCTGCCACTGAACGGTTTGCGTAAATATAAAATGACTATAAACAAAGAAAAGTAAAACAACTCTTCTGAGCACAAAAATTTATTTTGTTGTTGTGGGATGACTGGTTGTCGTCTGATTGGTGATTGTATTTGGTGGTGGTGGCACAAAAGCTCCCGAACGAACAGCGCTATCTATTGCCATTTCAGCATCTTTTATCTGACCATCTACGCTTTTCAATAAAGTATCGCTCATAATAATTCCTTTTTGAATAAATTCTTCCTTTGTCTCAGCAGGCTTGCTGCAAGATACAATGAAAAACATTCCTAATAACATAACGCCAAATTGAAAAAAAATACTTCTATGATGAGAAAAAAATACAATCATACACTTCGTTTTATCCTTGCAAAAATACAGGAAGTTTTTACACCAAAATAAAATAAATTTCCAAAATAGTTTTATATGAAGTTTTGTTATTATTTGTTTTTAATGAAATAAGCGCAAGACAAATTGTGATAAACATCATTCCACTCTCCATGTACTTAGTCCCTCAGATATGAATTGAAAGGGCTGTATTTTTCCACCATATTTTAACAGCGATTGAACTACTTTTAGTTTAGTGTTTTCAGGGCAATAAAAAAGCATAAAGCCGCCTCCGCCTGCGCCGGATATTTTTCCACCCGTAGCCCCTGCACGGATAGCTGTTCCATAAATCTCATCCATTAAATCATTTGAAACATTTTTAGCCATCTGCTTTTTATTTATCCATCCAAAATGTAGTAATTCTCCTAATTTATCTAATTCTCCTTTGAGCAAATAATCTTTCATAGATAATGCCTGTTCTTTCAAATGATGCATCGCTTCTATAGAAGAAGTGTTTTTAGATTGCACATTTTGAATCTGCTCTTTAATGATTTCTGAGGAGTGTCTTTGTGTGTCGGTAAAATAAAGCAATAAACAAAGTTCTATTTCTTTTTTTACTTGTGGTTTTATCTCCAAAGGATTCACTATGACTTTGTCATTATCATAGAACTCTAAAAAATTAATACCTCCAAAAGTAGCCGCATATTGATCTTGTTTCCCACCATGCATTTGCAAATCAATTCTTTCTATTTCGTATGCCAAATGGGCTATATCATATTTTCCAAGTGGCAATTTTAACCATTCTGCAAAGGCACCTATAATAGATACTACCAGTGTAGATGAAGTACCAAGCCCCGAACCTTGCGGCGCCTCTATGTACGAATGTATTTTGAAAGACAGTGGAGGTAAGTCATACATTTTTACAATACGATTGTAAACGCCTATAATCAGTTCGTAGGGTTTCTCTGTCCCCAATAATTTCTTACTCTTAAATTTTTTACCTGTATCATAATTACCCAAAATTATTTCAATTGTATTATCATTGGTCGGTTGTATAGTGGTAATCGCATATAAACTGATAGTAGCATTCAATACCGCCCCCCCATATATATCTGAATAGGGAGATACATCTGTACCGCCGCCTGCAAGTCCTAATCTTAATGGTGCCTTACTTCTGATAAGCATATCATTGAGTTTAAATATCAATTGCTTTTATTTTATTTTCTACGAAGGAATAATTTTCTGTTTGAATCGCGCGTTTTAATTCAAGATAAGATTGATAGGTATGACTAAATTCAATGCGATGGTGTATTGCTTCTTCAAAGTTATTATACAAGCCCATCAATAATTCACACACTTCACGAACAGCATAAAAATCCTTTGAAAAACAAACATAATCTGCCAATTGATTTTTTAGAATATGATTATCAAACAAAACGGCTGATGGTTTAGATACATACATTCTCAACCCACATTTTGAAGCAATACTTAAGTCTAAAATGTCATCAAAAACAAAAGCGGTCTCTTCTGCAGATATATTCAATGATTCGCATAAATGATGAAAAGCCATTATTTTATGTGGGATTTTAAAATAATGTTTGTGTATAAACTCTCTTTTTACCAAAGTAAAAGCAGATAGGTTTTTTTCTCCTGACACAATTGCTACTACGGGCGTTTGTTGATATTTTAAATAATATGAAAATCTTAACAGGTTGAGCCCCACAGAATCAGATTCATTGAATTTACTTTGCAAATTGGCATCTTTTGACCCATCGGTAAATACACCATCCCAATCAAAAATAAAAACTTTTATTTTATTCAGCTTTTCTAAAAATACTTTTTCGCCAATTAAAAACTTTCCTCCTTTTAATGTAAATTTTTCAAATACAGAATTCATTCTATTAAATATCTTGAATATCAATCATTCCTACCGCTTTATAATTATCATCTACCACTATAATTGTATCTACATTTGTTTTTTTGAACAATTGATAAGCATCATTCAGCAAAGCGTTGGTATTGATAGTATAAGGCGATTTAAAAGATAAATCAGACAATTTTTTTTCCAAGAACTTTGAACCTTCTTTCATTATATACCTTCTCAAATCGCCGTCGGTAAAAATCCCCTTTACTGTGTCGTTTTCATTTACTATTGTAATGGCGCCAAATCCATATTCTGTCATTTTAATAATCGCGTCTGTTAGTTTGGTATTGGCTGATACCACAGGATTCACTGGTCTAATCACTTCTTTTACTCTTTTGGTCATCAGTTTAGTATCTACAATAAATTGTTCTGTTCCTAATGTAGTTAAATTATTTTCAGTCAGTTGCTTCATTACTTTCCATGGCACAGTGATGGTGTGCGCCCCAAGGTTGATAGCGTTTCTTACATGTTCTGTATGTCTTACAGAAGAAAACATGATTTTAGTAGGATATCCATAATAATTTGCCGCTTTGACACACTGCTCTATCAATGCCAAAGCATCATGTCCTTGATCTTGTAAACGTCCTACCAATGGACATACATAAGTAGCCCCTGCCTGCATAGCCATATATGCTTGCTGTAAGGTATAAACCAAATGTACATTTACCAAATATCCTTTGTTTCTAAGCATTTTACAGGCTCTCACACCCTCCATCGATACCGGAATTTTAAACACCGTTTTTTTAGGATCTAATCCCAAATGAATTTGCCTTTCTGCTTCTGCTAAAATTTCTTCTGCGGTATTTCCAAGTGCCTCTATCTGCAGAATAGGGGCTATTTTACTTAGTTTGACAATGGTGGCATCTATGTCCGTAATACCCTCTTTCTGCATAAATGTGGGCGTCGTGGTAAGTCCTGTAAGAAAACCAGTTTGAAATGCTTCTTCTATTTCCTGAAGGTTCGCAGAATCTAAGTATAATTCCATAAACTAATTTTTTGCAACAAACATAGTTAAAAAAAAACAGCACAACAAGATTTGCTCAACAAAAGCAGAAAATGGAATCAGTAGAAAATAAAAGCAGTGTTTTTAATTCCAGTTAAAGTGTACTTTCTATATTTACTGCCATTCCACATTACAATAAATGCGTGGTCATTGCTATTACAATGATGCTCACCCTTCCTTTGTAACCCGCATTTATCAAGGCAGTATAAGCGGCCTCAAATGTAGCGCCCGTTGTCATCACATCATCTACTAAAGCGATGTGCCGCAGATGAGAGATGTTTTGTTCTATCAAAAAATTATTTTTGACATTTTCCCATCTCTCATAGCGTTTCTTTTGGGTTTGGGTACTTGTGTAAATATCTTTATGCAGTATATTCAAAACAGGTGTGTTGATTGCACGCTCTATACCTCTACCATATTCTTCACTTTGGTTATATCCTCTTTCTTTCTGTTTTTTAGGATGCAGGGGGATGGGCACCAATCCATCCAAATCACCTATCCAATCTGCCATTCTCAACTCCTCTCCCATCCATTTCCCTATCTTTCTTGCCATAGCTTGTCCTTGTTTATATTTAATGTAATGCAATAGGTTCTGAACGCCTGTTTTTTTAGCAAATAAATAATAAGCAGCGGAACCAAAAACAGGTATACGACCGTACAAGATCTTGCGAATAAGAGAGGCTTCTGTGTCTCTGTGAAAATATGCTCTGGGTAAAGTGTACTTACACCTGTTACACAAATACTCTTCATGTTTAAACAGTGCCACATTACATGATATACAAATTTTTGGATAAATCAGCCCAAGGAAGTCGTTTATCAGATTAATCTTTGCTTTCATAAATACTTTGTCCTAATTCATACTAAGAGATTACATTTTTATTAAATTTGCAGCAAAATTAATCAATGAATGTACAAAATTCAAATCATAAAGAAACCCTGAGAAAAAGAATTATCCTTTTTCTTTCTATATTTTCAGGTATATTAGTGATTACCAACATCTATTTATTGATATTGCTTTTTAATCAAAAACAAAAAACCAGTGAACAGGTTGTTATTACAAAAGAAGTAATAGTAGAAAGAGACAATGTAAAAACCGCTTTGGAACAATTAAAAAAGGGCTACGAGGACTTAAAAACAGACAACAGCGATTTACAAAAAGAAATTGATGAAAAAAAAGCATAAATTGAAGAACTGCTTAAAGAAGCCGAGAAATATAAAAATGACGC
>DAHXOV010000311.1 GCA_027364695.1 bacterium | reverse complement strand
CCTGTGTAAAGTAATAAGTGGCTTTTTTGGGAAGTATTTGTAGCATTTCCTCTACTTCTTTGTCATTCACTACACCAAATATAATGCGGAGCCTTTGGTACGAATAATTTTTAAGATTTTGTAATGCAGAGCGAATTCCTTGTTTGTTGTGTGCAATATCAATGATGATATATGGATTTTTTTGCAATATCTCCCATCTGCCTCTGAACCCAGTTATTTGTGGTGTTTTTTGGATAGCAGTATGAACGAGTGACGTTCTTAAATTCCATCCTGTTTCTTTGAGTATTGTGCTAGCGGCCAGTACGCAATGTATATTTTTTACTTGATATTGAGAATTGAGGACAGACTTTATTTTATCAACGCTATTTTTTGACTTATCTAATTTTTTTATTTTATTATTAATATAATATTTTTTAGATGTATCTAAAAATTTTTTTAGATTATTATACTTTATTTTATATGACAGTTCTAAAAAATTAGACAGTTGTTGATAATTGATAATAGAAATGATATTTTTAGCGTAAATAAGCGGTGATTGTTGTTCTTTTGCAATAGTCATAAATACATTAGATACCTCTTTTTGGTACTCAGAAATAATGACCGGTTTAAGTGGTTTGATAATTCCTGCTTTTTCAAAGGCAATTTTTTGATGCGTATCACCCAAGAACTGTTTATGATCGTCCCCTATATTAGTGATGATGCTGATTTCAGGGGTTATTACATTGGTAGAATCTAATCTGCCGCCCATTCCTGTTTCTAATATTACTATATCCACTTTTTTGTCCAAGAAGTATTGAAAAGCAAGTGCTGTACTCCATTCAAAAAAAGAAGGCTGTGTTTCTTCAAATATTACCTTGTATTTTTGAACGAAGGAGATAACATATTGTTTTGAAATCATTTTACCATTGATTTTAATTCTTTCCCTGAAATCAATTAGGTGTGGAGATGTAAATAATCCTGTTTTGTAGCCATTTATTTGAAAAATAGCTGCAAGCATATTTGATATGGAACCCTTTCCGTTGGTGCCCGCAATATGAATAAATTTGAGTTTTTTTTCAGGGTGATTAAGTTTTTTACACAGTGCTTGAATATTCTTTAAATCTGCTTTATAGGCGGCAGCACCTATTCTTTGAAACATGGGTAAGCGGGCATATAGGTACTCTAATACTTCTTGATAAGTCATTTTTTTAGCACAAAAATAAGAACGAATAAAATAAAAACCTTAATATGCTTTGGAAAAAACAAATTTACTTAAACGAAAAAACAATGGTAATACTTCCTTTTTGTTCTTCAAACTGTGTATTGGGGCTAAATTTAATCTGTAACGCAAACTGGCGGGCTTTGGCTTTTAATATGGGACTAGTTGTAGTTGTCCCACGACCATTAGGGTCTGCTTCAATCACCTTCCCTTCTTTATCTACTTTTATATCTACTATTACAATGCCTTCTTCTTTTGTGTCTGAAGGCAAAGGAGGATGAGAAAGTAATGACCTCCCTTTCAAGTCAAATCCAAAGGGATTTTTTCCTGATGTGATTCCGCTTCCTGTGCCTGTTTCATTTGGATTGTTGCCAACACCGCCCTTACCGTGAGTAAAAGGATTTCCATCTGGTTCGCCTTCATTGCCTGAATTTCCTGATGTACCATCACCCCCACCCTTGCCTTTATTTTTATTAAATTTTTCACTTAGTAATTCTGCTGCTGATTTCTCCTTTGGTTTTTGTTTAACTTCGGTGGGATGTATGACGGTAGTTCGTTCCTTTACCTCTATTTTATTGTTGGATGGGCTGTAGGTCTCTTCACTATTTTCAGAAGTATACATGGACGT
>DAHXOV010000308.1 GCA_027364695.1 bacterium | reverse complement strand
CTCGAAAATGCGGCCAGTGTTGCGGGTATGTTGCTCACTACTGAGTGCGTATTGGCAGAAAAGAAAGAAGACAAACCAGCGCCTATGGCTCCAGGCATGGGAGGAATGGATGGAATGATGTAAGAATAAATAAATTCATTTGAACAAAAAAGCCCTTATCAAACTTGATAAGGGCTTTTTATTTTTTCTCAGATTGAAAATTTATTTTCTGAAAGTTCTTTATACAAATGATATTACAATGATAATTTAATGTATATTTGCAACACTTTTCCCAATCAATACTTGGTATGAATTCTCATAATGAAAAGATTATAAAGAAAATTAATCTTGCTTTGAATGATATTTTACCTTATTTACAAGCAGATAATGGAGGTATAGAATTAGTAGAGTATTCTAATCATAAAATCAAAATTCGTTTTACAGGGACCTGCAAAACCTGTGATATGCAGTATCATACTTTCAAAGCAGCTATTGAGGAAACTATCAAAAACAAAGTTCCCGAAGTGTCTGAAATAGAAATCGTTTCTTAAACAATAAAAAAGATATATGAAACTTATTGATATCATTCAGTCATCTAAAAAAACATTGTTTTCTATTGAAATTTTACCACCTCTAAAAGGGAAAGGTATCCAAAGCATTTATAACAATATAGATCCGCTTCTGGAATTTAACCCTGCCTTTATTGATGTTACTTATCATAGAGAAGAATATGTATATAAAAAAAGACCTGGTGGTTATTTGGAGAAAGTCAGTGTGCGGAAAAGGCCAGGTACTGTTGGTATTTGTGCCGCACTTATGTATAAATACAATGTTGAAACAGTGCCTCACATTATTTGCGGTGGATTTAATAAAGAAGAAACAGAAAATGCTTTGATTGATTTACACTTCCTTGGAATAAAAAATTTACTTGCACTTCGTGGAGACAGCATTAAATCAGAGCCCTACTTTGTCCCAGAACCAGGTGGGCACGCTTATGCTATTGACTTGGTTCAACAAATAGCTGCTATGAATAAAGGTATTTATTTGGACGAAGAAATGAAAGATGCGGAGCCAACAGATTTTTGTATAGGCGTAGCCGGATATCCCGAAAAACATTTTGAAGCCCCTAACTTACAATCTGATTTATTACACCTCAAACAAAAAATAGATGCAGGAGGACATTATGTGGTAACACAAATGTTTTTTGATAATAAAAAATATTTTGACTTTGTAAAAAAATGCAGAGAAATAGCTATCAATGCCCCTATTATACCAGGAATAAAAATACTTACATCCAAAAAACAGTTACTTACTGTCCCAAAAGTTTTTAATGTAGAGATACCTTTTGATTTATACCAAGAAGTCAATAAATGTAAAACAGATGATGAAGTACATCAGGTTGGCGTAGAATGGTGTGTAAATCAATGTAAAGAACTGATAAAAAATGAAGCACCTTGTCTCCATTTCTATACCATGGGAAATTCTGACACAACAAAAAAGGTAGCTCAACAAATTTTTTAACTCATGAAAAATTTCAACTCCTCATCTATTACAGTGATTGTTAGTTTATCTCTTGTTTTATTTATGTTAGGGCTAACCTCCTTAGTCATTTATAATGCGCAGCAACTCACTGTTTATATAAAAGAAAACGTGGGCTTTCAAATATATCTTAAAGATAGCATTCCAGAAAATGACTTGAACACACTTCAAAAAGAATTAGCACAAATGCCCTTTACCAGAGAAATAAAATATATTTCAAAAGAAACTGCGGCAGAACTACTCAAAAAAGACCTGGGTGAGGACTTTATCTCTTTTTTAGGATACAACCCTCTCTCTTCTTATATAGATATAAAATTAAATGCAGGATATGTCTCCAATGATAGTTTACAAAAGGCAGAGCGAGTTATCCTTGATAAACCCTTTGTAAAAGAAATTACTTATCAGAAAAATCTAATAGATAAAATCAATAAGAACACTCAAATCATTGTTTTTTATTTAGTACTCTTTGGTGCAGTATTACTTATCATTTCTGCGACGCTTATAAATAATACCATTCGCTTGTCTATTTATTCTCAAAGATTTATCATTAGAACAATGTATTTAGTAGGTGCTACAAAATTTTTCATAGGTAAACCTCTTATTTTAAAGAGCATCATTTATGGTTTAATAGCATCTATAATCAGTATCTTGCTGATAATAAGTACATGGTACATTAGTATGCAGTACATACCTCAAATCATTACACTTCAAACACTCTGGATGTGGATAATATCTCTTTCTACTTCATTGCTTGCAGGCCTTATCATTTCAGCTTTGAGTGCATGGATTTCGGTGTCTTATTATTTAAGATTACAACATTCTGATTTATATTTATAAAATCACTTACTTTTCAATATTCTAATAACTGAGTCTGATATATTTGATTCATCATGCATGAGTGGGCCATTGAATTTTTATCAGATGGTAATAAAAAAATCTTTACTTTTGTATAAAAATTTAAAATTATGAAAACGATTCAATTTAATTACAAGAGAATTCTGCTTGGCGGTATTGCAGGTGGAGTAGTTATGTTCATTGTTGGAATGATTATTCATGGCTTCATTTTAGAGCAAAATTACATCTATTTGCAAGAAAGAGGAATTTTAGTAAATGAAGAAACTGCCAGCGAGTGGAAAATGATTTTACATCACCTTTATTTAATTTTTACAGGTACCATTTTAGCTTTTTTATATGCTACCACAAGAAATGTAACGGGTGCAGGTATGTCAACGGCTATTCTTACAGGTCTATTGGTAGGATTAATCAATGGTGCAGGTGCTATTGCAATGCTGGCATTTTATGATATAGGAAACAAAGTCCCCTTTTTTACTTACGTTGATTCTGTTTTAGAACCTATTGTAGGCACTGTTGTAGCAGGCTGGCTGTATAAGGATAAGCAACAACAGTAACGACCATTTTTATGGAGAAATATAAGTTTTTAGGAATAAGAGCGATAAATATTGCAGTTATAGGTACTTGCTTTTCCGAGAACTTTCTTAGCTTTGACATATTCAGCAGACAATGAAAATATGTATAGTGAAACAACTTTTTTAAAAGCAATTTCTGAATCATTCCAGAAATATATTGAGCATGGTGCGAGAAGCACGGAAAAATTGAAACCAATCCACAATTTTGTTGCGAAAACTCTACAAAACATTTGGGGAAAAGATTTTGAAATTCACTTTATGGGTGAGGACACAAAAGAAATTACGGTAGAGGGAAAATATTATCCGAAAGTCATAGACATAACAGTAACTCATAAAGACAAACCCATTTTTTGTTTAGGGATAAAATTTGTAACGAGCAACTACAAACAAAATGCAAACAATTACTTTGAAAACATGATGGGTGAAACTGCCAACATTCAAGCGAGCAAGGATTTGCAATATGCTCAACTCATAATCTTACGGCACGAAACACCTTATTATTTAAAGGGAAATGAAAAACAATGAGATAAACTACCCTCAAAAATTGAAATAATTAATGAACATGATTTACAGAAATATCTCAATTTATTTTTTGATACCCCACAAGCGCATAGACCTTTCACAATGGGAATTATTTTAATCAGTGTTAATGAAAAAACCCATGAAGTAAAAGCAGTAAATTTGAAAAATGTTTTGAAAAAAAATTTTGCGGAATTGCTTGAAACTAAATTATCCATAAATTATTTGTTCAAAGAGATAGAGAATTACAAAAAGTTTTACCTTACAAAAAGTTAATCATGGCAACGCTGACAAAAGTTTATGACTCGCAAAAACTTTTTGGACAAGTTTATACTCCAGATTTTATCGTCAATAAAATTTTAGACGATATTGGTTACAACTCTCAAAAAATTTTGGGAAAGAAAATTTTAGACCCCGCTTGTGGTGATGGAAGATTTTTAGAGGAAGTTGTCAGAAGAATCATAAAATTTTCTTCTATAGAAAATCTAAATGAAAATTTGCAGAATGTTTATGGTTGGGATATTGACAAGACAGCGATAAAGTTATGTGTTGAAAATTTAAACGCACTGATAAATAAATTCGGAATTAAAGTTGAGTGGAACATTTATACGAATGATTCAATCAAGGAAATTGAAAACACTCAAAACAATTTATTTTTTATTGAGACCAAAAACAAAAAATTTGATTTCATTGTAGGGAACCCGCCTTATATTCGCATACAACATTTAGAGGAAACGCAAAGAAAATATATTCAGCAGAATTACAAATTTTGTCAGAGCGGTTCAACAGATATTTACATTGCCTTTTTTGAGTTGTGCTATCATTTGCTCAATGAAAGTGGTGTTTGCGGCTTGATAACTCCCAACACATTTTTTTACACCGAAACAGCAAAAGCAATGAAAGACAGTTTTTCTAAATTTGGAATTATTAAACAAATTACAAATTACAATGTCATTCAACTTTTTGACAATGCCACAACTTACAGTGCCATTTTGATTTTTGACAAGAAGAAACATAAAACCTTTTTGTATCAGCAGGCATCCGACAAAGAAAAATTTTTGAGTAGAGAAATTTTCATGAGTGAAATTTTAAATCAAAAAATTTGGCAACTTTCAGTTGAGAAAAATAATAAACAACACGGTGTTAAATTGAAAGACATTTGTAAAATACATGTTGGAATTACTACGCTCTACGACAAAGCATACATTTTTCCAATTCAAAAAATTGATGAGAAATATGTTTTTGTTTTTACAAAATTGAAAGGGAAAGTAAAAATTGAAAAAGATATTTTGAAGCCGATTATCAAAGGTTCAACACTAAAATCAAGTCAAGAGAAAATCAAAGAATACATTTTGTTTCCTTATGCAAAAACTCACGGCAAACATCAAATTATTTCGGAAGAAAAATTAAAAATGGATTTCCCTTTGGCTTACCAATATTTACTTTCAATCAAAGATGAATTAGCAAAAAGAGATAACGGAAGACTAATTATTCCTTGGTTTGCGTTTGGTCGAACACAAAGTTTAGACACGAGTTGGGGAAAGAAAATAATTTTTTCACCAATGAATATTAAACCTAATTTTATCTTCTATGAAAATGAAGAGTGCACTTTCTATTCGGGCTACTGCATAAAATATAATGGCGATTACAATAAACTTTTGAAGCAACTCAATTCGGAAGAAATGGAAAAGTTTATCAGTATTTCAACCCGTGATTTCAGAGGGGGATGGAAAGCATACAACAAAAAAGCCATTGAAGACTTCGTAATAAACACAGGCGAATTGTAAAAACAGAAGATAGTACAAGAGGTATGGGAAGACTAGAAAGATGGAGAAATAAATAAGCTGTTTTCATGAAATAGCGGTATTATTCTTTTATCAAACTGATAAATTCTTTTCGTGTAGCATCTTTAAGGAATTCGCCCGAAAATGCGGAAGTACTGGTAATGCTATGTTGTTTTTGTACGCCACGCATTTGCATACATAAGTGAGCACATTCTATGACTACGCCTACACCAAGGGGATTTAAAGTTTCTTGTAAGCAATTTTTAATTTGGTTGGTCAATCGTTCTTGTACTTGTAATCGTCTGGCATAGGCATCTACTACTCTTGCTATTTTACTAAGCCCTACAATTTTACCATTTGGTATATAAGCTATATGTGCTTTGCCTATAAAGGGTAATAAATGGTGCTCGCATAAACTAAATATTTCAATGTTTTTGACGATTACCATCTGAGAGTAATCTTCTTCGAACATAGCAGATTTTATAATTTCTATGGCATCCAGGTGATAACCGTGTGTAAGAAATTGTATGGCTTTAGCGGCTCTTTCAGGTGTTTTTGATAGTCCATCTCGGCTTATATCTTCACCTACGGTTTTTAAAATTTTTTCGTAGGCGTCTTTTAGAACTTTTGTTTTTTCAGTGTTGTAAAGGTCTATGCGGAAGTAATTTTCAAAAACTTCCCAGTCTGTAACGATTGGTTTTTTATTCTCCATAATATTCGGCAAAATTATTGTCTGTTTCTTGTATTTTTACACAATGTAATTGAGTACCATATTGTTGTATTTTGGGTTCAAGAATGTTCCAGATAAATATACACAGGTTTTCTATACTTGGCAGCTGTGTTGTGAAGTAATCAATTTCTAAATTCAGGTTTTTATGATCTAAAAGTTCTATTATATCATTTTTTAAAATGTCACTTAAGTCAAAAAAATTCATTATAAATCCTGTCTGATGGTTGATTTTTCCTTTAATGGTTATGTATAATTCATAATTGTGTCCGTGAAAATTAGGATTAGCACATTTTCCAAACGTTTTAAAATTTTCTTCTGTACTCCATTGTGGGTTGTAAAGTTTGTGTGCGGCATTAAAATGTTCTTTTCTTGTAATATAAATCATGGCTCGCAAAAGTAGTTTTTTTA
>DAHXOV010000301.1 GCA_027364695.1 bacterium | reverse complement strand
GCTGCTTATCAACCTATCCAACAACGAATTTACTATCAATAATGGAGATAGAATTGCCCAAATTATTATTACCCAATACGCCACAGTAAGATGGTGTATCGCAGAAAAACTGAGCGAAACCACAAGAGGAGAAGGGGGCTTTGGTTCCACAGGACTTACACCATAATACAAAACCACATAAACAAATCGTATTCTACCGCCCTTCACACAACTTTCAATGCTTTTCAATTTTCATTCAATGATTAAACAACTCATCATATCGTATCTACTCATTATCAGTATCAGTTTGCCTGCACAAAACCATCTATCCTCCAAGAAAGACAAAGTTAAACAAATTCAAATCCTTCATGCCGATATGCTAAAATACAATAAATCCATGAATGCCAACAGATTGATTGGCAATGTAATCTGTCAGCACGAAAATACTTTTTTCTATTTTGATAGTGCTTATCTCTATCCTAACCAGTCCCTCAAAGCTTTTGGAAACATTCGCATCGTATCAGACAGTTTAACTATCACCGCAGAAAACTTAAATTATGACGCAAATTCCAAATGGGCATCTCTTGAAAACAATGTTCTGTGCCAAGATAATCAAATGAGTTTAAAAACAAATATCTTACAATACAATACCACCTCTCATCTGGCTTACTATCCAAATAAATCTGAAATCATAAGAAAAAACCATCGCCTTACAAGTGATAAAGGATATTATTATTCAAAAGACAAAATACTCGCATTCAAAAATAACGTATCACTCACCAATCCAGATTATACTATTAAAACAGACACACTACTATATTATGTATATACAGACATCGCCTACTTCAATGCCCCTACCATCATTTTAATGGATAGCGATTATCTGTATTGTGAAAAAGGGTGGTACGATACAAAAAATAAAAAAGCATATTTTTCCAAAAAACCCCTTTTATTCTCAGACAAGAAAAAACTTTATGCCGACAGTATATTTTACAATGAAAATACCAACGAGGGAAAAGCATATCAAAATATCCGATTGATAGACACTGCTCAAAAAAGCATCATTACCGGGCAATTTGCTACTTATCAAATAAAAAACGAAAAAGCCATGATTACAAAAAATCCTGTGCTAATGAAACTTCACAACAACAGTAAAGACACTATTCTTATCCGTGCCGACACCCTCTTTTATGAAAAATCTGATTCCAACATCATCGCCCGTTGCAGCAATAACAGCCAATTATTCCATCCACAATTTCAAGCATCTGCAAAATATATTATTTATTATCAAAAAGATTCCATCATTCATTTCATACAATCTCCCACATTCTGGTTTCAAAACAACCAAGCGTCCAGCAAATATGCCCGACTTTATCTGAAAAAAAACGGTATAGATAAAATCATTTTAGACACCAATGTCATTATCGTTCAAGAAGCCGACAGTATTTATCATAACAAATTCAATCAAATATCAGGCAGAAAAATGCACCTACATTTTCAAAACGATAGTATCAAAAACACAATCGTAGATGGCAATGCACAAGTATATTACTTCGTAAAAAACGATCAAAACAAATGGACAGGACTCAACAAAGCCAAATGCAGCAAAATTCGTATCGATTTCCTAAATAACAATATACATAAAATAAGTTTTATCGATCATCCCGAAACCATCATTATCCCCATAAAAAAAATACAAGCCGAAAAAGAAAAACTACCTCACTTCACTTGGCAGCCACATCTAAGACCTACAAAAAACCAATTCTTTCAATAAAATGTTCATATATCCCGAATATCCCCTTAAAGTAAGAAAAATCAAAGAAACAACAGAAGTGTGGGACGTTGTTAGGAAACAATGGGTGTCTCTTAGCCCTGAAGAATTTGTACGACAACACCTCATCCACTATCTCATTCATGAAAAAAAGTATCCACCCTCTCTCATTCTTGTAGAAAAAGAAATTCAAGTATATCAACAAAAAAAACGATTAGATGTAGCCATCCTCAATAAAAAACAAGAGTACTTGCTCGTTGCAGAATGTAAAGCCCCCACCATTCCACTCAATGACAAAGTCATCCACCAAATTCTCACCTACAACCTCTCTCTTCACGCCCAATACCTTGTTATCACCAATGGCATTAAAGAATTTATATTTGAAAAAAATAATGAAAAATGGCAATCCGCCACAGAAATTAAAACATTCACTCCTACACCATCATAAAAACATCCTTCTCCGTTTTTTTCTATTATTATTACTTCGTCAACAGGCTATTTGTCTGTCTAAACAAAAAGCATTCATCATTTAAATATACCCACTAATAGGTATTGTTTAGAACTATTCTAAATAAATATCTTTGCCCAAAAATTTAATTATGAAAAAATTGCTTATACCATCTCTACTCCTTAGTCATCTTGCTTCTGCTCAACAAAACAATGATAGTGTCAATGTCTCATTAAATGAAATACAAGTTGTTTATTACAAAACCATGAATGGTATTGGAAGAATAAAAGAAACCGACGGTTTAATAATTTATACAGGAAAGAAAAATGAAGTTATTATAGTAGATACACTTGAAGCAAATAAAGCCATCAATAATACCCGACAAATTATCGGAAGAATTCCAGGAGTGAATATCATCGAAACAGAAAGTGGTGGCTTTACAGCCAATGGAATCGGATTCAGAGGCATTAATCCTTATCAAAGCATTGAAACCAATACTCGCCAAAATGGATACAACATCTCTGCAGACATCTATGGATACAACGAAGCTTATTATCTTCCACCTATGGAAGCAGTAAAAAGCATTACTTTTTTAAGAGGCGCATCTGCACTCGCTTTCGGACCACAAATAGGCGGAATGATAAACTACGAACTAAAAAAAGATGCCCAAAAACCCATAGAAATACTAAACAGCCAAACCATTGGTAATTATGGATTATTTAGCAATTTTACTTCTATCAATGGAAAAATAAAAAAACTGAACTATTACTCATTCCTGAAATACAGAAATTTTGATGGGTGGAGAAAAAATTCCAAACAAACCCAATGGTCGGGTTTCGGAGGATTACAATATCATTTCTCTGATAAATTCAGTGTAGGCGCAGAATATACTTTATTCAGAAACCTCATTCAAATGCCCGGCGGATTAAACGACTCTTTATTCAAAGTTGATTCACAGCAATCTCTCAGAAGTCGCAATTGGCTACAAACACCATGGAATATCGTCTCTGCTTATGCTCATTATAATATTTCAGAAAACACAGGTATTCACTTTACTTCTTCTTATTCTTTCAGCAAAAGAGTATTGGTATGGAGAGACGAGAGCATCCCTCCACAAGAAAAAGATACCATAGGCACCAATTATTCCTACGAACCAAGAGAAATTGTCACTCGGGCTTTCAACAACTTCAACAATGAATTAAGATTTTTACATCAATATAAAATAAGCCAGCTTAAACAAACATTAAATATAGGACTTAAATACGCTTATTCATATAGTATAAAGAAGGAAGCAGAAGCTGATAGAGAAATATCTCCTAATTTTAGTAACACCACAGACTGGGTTGTCAATATGAACTACCAAACCACTAACATCGCTGCATACATTGAAAATAATTTTAATATAAAAAACAAATTGTTTGTTTCACCAGGGATCCGAATGGAATATCTCACCAATACCCTGAATGGTTATAACGAAAATGATGCAGAAGACAGCAATGAAGATAAAATATATGTCAATAAGAATCAACGCAACCGACAATTCATACTTATGGGTCTTGCATTACAATACAACTTTAATGACAATATCAACGTTTATGCTAACTATCAACAATCTTATAGGCCTCTAACTTATTCAAACCTCACTCCTTTTGGAACTGTCGCAAAAATTGACCCTCAATTAAAAGACCCATCAGCCGATAACATAGATATAGGTATCAGGGGAACCATCAAAAATATTGTCAATTTTGATATTTCTGGATTTTACCTCAATTACAAAAATAAAATAGGTACTGTCATCAAACAAGACACAATCAATTATTATTTCAGAACAAACACTGGCGGAACAGAGCACAAGGGTATTGAAAGCTACATAGAAATCAATATATTAGATGGACTTATCCCCACTAATAAACTTGGAAAACTTAGTATTTATAACTCTTATGCCTACATCTATGCCCAATACATATCCGGTAAATATGCAGGGAATTCTGTAGAATATGCGCCTACTTATATACAAAGAGTTGGACTAAATTATACGCTCAAAAGATTTTCCTTCAACTGTCAATATTCTTATACTTCTTCCTTTTATACTGATGCAGGCAATACAAAATTTGACCCTAATGGCATTAAAGGAACTATTCCCGAATTTTCTGTCATTGACCTTTCTGCTTCTATCAAGATAAATAAACGCATGACATTCTCCAGCGGAATAAATAATCTTACTAATGCAAAATACTTTACATTGAGAACAGACGAATACCCAGGACCAGGTATTCTTCCATCTATAGGCACCATGTTTTATGGTAGCCTTTCGCTGCAACTATAAACCCATTCTGTTATTCACTCTTTTATTATTATTATTTGAACGCACCGCCTCGCTTCTACCAGCAGTACAGTCGCTTTTTACTTTATTGAGAGTCCCTGGCAGACGCGTCTCTGACGCTTCTGCCGCCATTCCTTGCAAAATCTACCCTTTTTATTTCTTATCTTTGTGCCCAATAATTTTCATCTAAAATGATCCTGCTTAATGAATGCCCTCAACAAGTTCACACATCAGACACGGTTATTACTATAGGCACCTTTGATGGAGTACATCTAGGACACCAAAAAATTTTATACCATCTACAAAAAATTAAACAACAAAAAAAACTACAAAGTATCGTATTTACCTTTTATCCTCATCCAAGAAAAATTGTTTCTTCCTCTTCTCACTCTAACGCCATAAAAACACTTTCTACCAAAGAAGAAAAAATCACTTTACTTCAACCTTATGACATTGATTATCTCATCTTTTGCCCTTTTACCCAAGAATTTGCCAATATAGAACCATACGAATTTGTAAAATACATCGCTGTTCATCTAAACGCCAAACACATCATCATTGGCTACGACCACAAGTTTGGTAAAAACAGAAAAGGCAATATCAACACTTTTTTAGAATTAAAAAATACTTATCAATATGAAGTAGAACAAATCCCTCCCGAGACCATCAACGAAATCAACATCAACTCTACCAAAATAAGAAATTATCTGTTAGATGGAAATATTGAAACTGCCAACCAACTACTAGGATACAATTATTTTATTACAGGAAAAGTCATCGAAGGAAAAAAATTAGGAAGTACTATAGGAATCCCTACTGCCAATATACTCGTAGATGACCCCGATAAACTCATCCCTGCTAATGGCGTATATTGTACTACAGCCATCGTCCAAGAAAAAACCTACAAAGCTGCCCTCAACATAGGCACCAACCCTACTACAGATAATGATCATAAAAGAAAAATAGAAGCCCATCTCATCAACTTCCATGAAAACATCTATCACCAAAATATACATATTGCCCTCATCAAAAAAATACGCGATGAAAAAAAGTTTAACTCTATCGAACAAATGAAAACACAAATATTAAAAGACATTACAACTTGCCAATAAAAACCTTTCATTTTTTAATCTTCTAAAAAAATCATCATCTTTGTAACAAAAAATCCATGTTGTTCAAGACATACGGATATGCTGTCAATGGAATAGACGCCATTAAAATTATCGTAGAAACAAATATCACTCAAGGTGTCAATTTTTTTCTCGTAGGTCTGCCCGATAGCGCCGTAAAAGAAAGTCAGCAAAGAATCCAGGCGGCACTTAAAAATATTGACTACAAAATGCCTGGCAAACAAATCACCATCAATATGGCACCAGCAGACATCCGAAAAGAGGGTTCTGCCTACGATACCACTATTGCCATTGGCATACTGGTGGCCTCCGAACAAATTAAGATAAGCCATCTGGAGGACAGTGTTATTATGGGTGAACTTGCACTAGATGGTACCATCAGACCTATCAAAGGAGCCCTACCTATTGCTGTCAAAGCCAAACAAGATGGATTTAAAAAATTATATCTACCCTCCGAAAACGCATACGAAGCCGCTATTGTCAATCATATAGAAGTATATCCTATCTCTCACCTCAAAGAACTTATACTTCATCTGAATGCAGGAAAAACAATTTATCAACTCAAAATAAATGTAGAGGATTTATTCATTAAAAAACTCAACGATTATGAATTAGATTTTGCAGATGTCAAAGGACAGCAAAATATCAAAAGAACACTAGAAATAGCTGCCGCCGGCGGGCACAATGCCATCTTAATAGGTCCGCCAGGCGCAGGAAAAACAATGATCAGTAAAAGACTGTCATCTATTCTTCCGCCACTTACCATTGAAGAAGCTCTTGAAACCACCAAAATACATAGCGTTGCTGGAAAAGTAGGAAAAAATACAGGACTTATTACCCAAAGACCTTTTCGCAGTCCACATCACACCATCAGCGATGTAGCACTTGTTGGCGGCGGCAATCATCCTCAACCAGGCGAAATATCTCTCGCTCACAATGGTGTTTTATTTTTAGACGAACTTCCCGAATTCAAAAGAACCGTGTTGGAAGTACTGCGACAACCACTGGAAGACAGGGTTGTTAGCATCTCACGGGCTAAATTCTCTGTACAATACCCCGCTAGTTTTATGCTTGTTGCAAGCATGAATCCATGTCCTTGTGGCTACTACAATCATCCCGAAAAAGAATGCGTATGCACTCCTGCAATGGTACAAAAATACCTCAGCAAAATATCTGGTCCTCTCATGGATAGAATAGATCTGCATGTAGAAGTAGTGCCTGTTAACTTTGAAGAACTTTCTGCCAGAAGTATTTCCGTAGAAAGCAGTAAAACCATTCGTGAAAGAGTTATCAACGCCCGAAACATCCAAACACAAAGATTTAAACATCTCAATGGGATATACTGTAATGCCCAAATGAGAAGCAGTGAAATTAAAAAGTATGGTGAATTAGACCCCATGGGAATGAGCATCCTCAAAAATGCGATGGAAAAACTACAGCTTTCTGCCCGTGCTTATGATAGGATATTGAAAGTCGCTCGCACCATCGCAGACCTTGATAATTCAGAACATATACAAGCAGCACATGTCGCAGAAGCAGTACATTACAGAAGTTTAGATAGACAAAACTGGGGCAGCGAATAATTTTTTACCTATGCACGCGCTCATTGAAAACAAATACAACATATTGCTAGCAGACGACGAAGATAATTTGAGAGAAATTATTGCTTTTAATCTGGAACAACAAGGATACAATGTTCTCCTCGCAAAAAATGGAAAAGAAGCCTTGTATATTTTTATGCAGAAAAAAAATGAATTACACTTGGCTCTTTTAGATATAAGCATGCCATCCATGAACGGATTTGAATTATGCGAAAAAATAAAATCCATTGACAAAAATTTCCCTGTATTTTTTCTCACAGTCAGAAATGACCGAGAAGACAAAATACATGGCTTAAAAATGGGCGCAGACGATTATTTAACCAAGCCCTTTGATTTGGAAGAACTCTTATTAAGAGTAAAAAAAATACTATCAAGATATAATATCACTGACAAAATAGCAATTAATAAAAGAGAGATTGATTTTAATGCATTAAGAGTAAAATTGCCAAATGGTCAAGAATATGCTTTGTCTGTCAAAGAAGCCGCACTGTTGAAATATTTTATACAAAACAAAAACAAAGCACTGTCCCGACAACAAATTTTAAACATAATTTGGGAAGACAAAGCAGACGAAGCATCTTACAGAACCATAGATAATTTTGTTGTATTATATCGTAAATTATTTGAAGATGATAGTAAAAAACCACAATTTTTTCTTTCTATAAGAGGAATAGGTTACACTTACAAAAACAACTAACTATGATCTTACGAGGATACTTACTTATCATGATTATATATATATTGACTTATCCATGTATTTTATCTCAGTATAATAAGGACTACCTGGATGCTTCACAATATAAAAAATACTCCCAAAGGCGTCAGTTATTGGCCAACTGGAAAATCAATCAATTGGCAGATAGTGGAGCGCTTATTGTAAGATTAAAATCCAACAGAAAAGCTATTGATTTACTTAAAAAGAATAAAAATTATTCATCTGCCAAAGAATTAGAGCAATTTACACAATATCAAAACAAAATAATAATGAAAGCATTTATACATCACTATAAATTTTCTAAATACTACTTCATCTATGACTATTCTTCTGATAGTTTGCTCAAAGGCACTCATAAAGGTATTTTTTTAGATACCAATTTAAATAGAGACTCTTATATTGAAATGAAAGAAAAATTTTACCTTATAGCAGAAAAAGATTATATCATTCAATCATCTATTGGATTAGTTCCCGATTCTTTAGCTCAAAAAATAACAGACAAAGGAACCCCTGTAAAAGAAGTATCTATCTTAATTAAAAATAAATACGGGCATCAATTAAAGCCACCTTTCCCTTATTATATTAAAGGTACCAACCCAAAAAAATATAATGATTATGTAATAAGCTTAAATACTGCATTCAAAAAATTCAGAGAGAAGAACCCAAGAAAAAATTATCCCGTAGAACTCTCTGCTTATATGTACTAAACGTTTATGGAAGAAATAAATATACCACTAAAACTCCAAACCACTCCTGAACTACCAGGTGTATACAAATTTTACGGAGCAAACAACCTGTTGCTTTACATTGGTAAAGCAAAAAATCTGAAAAAAAGAGTGGGCTCTTACTTTCAAAAGGAACATGATAGTTTGCGACTAAAATTATTAGTAAAAAAAATCAGAGATATTGAAACCATCACAGTTCCTACAGAATATGATGCGCTCATTTTAGAAAATACACTCATTAAAAGTTTACAACCAAAGTACAATATTCAGCTCAAAGACGATAAAACATATCCATGGATAGTAATTACAAAAGAATCTTTTCCGAAAGTTTTTTATACCCGAAAGAAAAATATCTCACAATTTGAGTATTATGGACCTTATCCGTCTATTAACTCAGTGAGGTCTTTATTAGAAACCATCAAAGAAATATTTCCACTTCGTACTTGTAATTATGTGTTATCTAAAGAAAATATAGAAAAGAAAAAATTCCGCCCGTGCATAGATTATCATATAGGGAAATGCAAAGCTCCTTGTGTGGGGCTTCAATCGGAAGAGGAATACAACAAAAATATTACACAGATAAAAAAAATCATTAAAGGCAGTATCAAAGAAGTATTAGCCCATCTGGAAACGCAAAAAAAAGAATACACACAAAATTTAGAATTTGAAAAATCTCAATTCATTAAAAATAAAATAGATGTCTTGCAAAAGTATCAGGCAAAATCACAAGTAGTATCCGCCGACGTAAAAGATGCAGAAGCATATAACATCTATCAATACAATGAAAAGATATATATAGGTTTTTTGAAAATAATGAATGGGTTCATCGTGCAAACCTTTATTTCTGATGTGTCTAATTATACAGATGAAAGCAATGAAGATATTTTAAGCACGATCATTACCCAACTACGAGATAAATTCAATACCAATGCTTCCGAAATCATTCTTCCAGAACCTGTCTCTTTTGAGATTCCACAAGTAAAATATACCGTGCCAAAAATTGGAGATAAGAAAAAATTACTTGACTTATTAATGAGCAACTTAATACAATATGCCCAAGAAAAAGAAAAACAATTGGCTATTACAGATCCGGAAAAATATACCAATCAATTGATGCAGCAAATGATGCGCGACCTGCGAATGACCAGAGAACCCCGACGAATAGAAGCATTCGATAATTCTAACCTCCAAGGCGCTGATGCAGTTAGTGCTATGGCTGTATTTATAGATGGGAAGCCCGCTAAAAAAGAATATAGACATTTTAATGTGAAAGCGGTACAAGATGGCAAACCCGACGACTTTGCTACTATGAAAGAAATTATTTATAGAAGATACAAACGCGTATTAGAAGAAAATTTATTGCTGGCAGACCTTATCGTTATTGATGGAGGTAAAGGGCAACTCAATGCAGCCATAGAATCATTGGAACAACTTGGGTTAAAAGAGAAAGTGCCTATTATTTCTATTGCAAAGCGATTAGAAGAAATATTTTTCCCAAACGATCCTATCCCTTTGTATTTAGATAAAAGATCTGCAACGCTAAAAATAATACAACACATCAGAGATGAAGTCCATCGGTTTGGAATAACACATCATCGGAAAAGAAGATCTAAGTCGGCTTTTCAGAGCGAATTATTAAATATCAAAGGTATCAAAGAAAAAACAGCAGAAAAATTATTACAAACCTTTGGCTCATTAGAACAAATAAAAAAGCAAGCCTTCAATGATATTGCAAAAATAATAGGTAAATTAAAAGCACGGCAGGTGTTTGACTATTTTCATAAACCATAGATAAATAATTTTTGTGTAGTTTAAACTCATTGATTTAATCAATGCAACCAATGCATTTGTGTGAAACGCTCTGTCATAAGCATTCTGTACTCTGATGCTTAAGTTTTCAACTTTAATTCTAAAAAAGCGTATGGAATTTTTTCACCATTATGTGTATAAGCGGTTTCCACCATCTCACCCATTTCAATATCTATAGGATATTGAAAAATTTCGCCATCATAGACAAATGTGTGATACTCTCCATTTTCTCCACATACATCTACATTTTTAGGAAATTGATTCAGAAGTTCTATACTCAAATCTTTGCCTAAAAATTCTTTGCCTAATTTTTGAAGATGGACGCTCACAATTTTAGCTTTATATCCCAATGAAACAAATTCTTTATACAAATCAATAGAATTCTCTTTCCATAATGGAAAATGAGCGCTCATTCCAAGTGTTTGTAATTGTTGCTCTCTATACTGTTTCAAATCGTTTAAGAAAATATCCCCAAAGATGATGGTATGGATATTTCTTTGTTTCATAAGTTGCATCTCAGCAGACATCATTTTGGCATACATCTCCATAGATACATTTTCAGGTAAGTACAGTTTTCTTGTATGTATACCTATAGACATTCCTTGCCGGGTGATAAGTTCTTTCTTAACTCCGTGCATGCTCACTCTTTGGTAGAGTTTATTGATAGTAACGAATAAAAATTCTACTTTGTAATTTTTGTCTTTTAATATGCGGTGCAATGCTAATGTGCTGTCTTTGCCGCCGCTCCAGCTAACAGCTACTTTGGTAATATTCTGCATGCTGAATAGATTGACTAACGAACCAAGGTAATGTATCCTTTGAACTTATTAACATTATTCATAACATCAGTAACCTCAAGAGAATAAAAATAAGTACCCTCTGGCACAGGTTCTCCACTCAACGTTTTACCATCCCATTGAATACCCGTACCATTGCTCTCATATATTTTTACTCCATAGCGATTAAAAATTTCCAGATGCATATCTATAGCGCCTTCAAAAGATATTGTCCATAAGTCATTTACATCATCATAATTAGGAGTAAACACATTGGGGATAGAAATAAAAAGTTGATTGGTAATAAAGAGCCACTTAAAAGAAGTGTCGCTACAAGTACCAAAGTAAGCAACGAGTTTAACAGGATAAGTGCCTGTGGTGGTATATGTCTCTGCTGCATCCAGGGTAGTGGATATGTTACCATTTCCAAAGTCCCATAAGTAAGCAGAGGCGTACTGACTGGTATTGGTAAAATAAATCGTAGCGCCAACTTTGGCATTTGTTGCAGACATAGAGAAATTGGAAATAGCTGAATAATTGCTTACTGCAAAAGTATTACTTATTGTACATCCCGCATTATCAACGGCGTTAAACGTATAGGTGCCATTCGCTAATGGAGAAAGTGTCAGGCTTTGAGAAGCCCATGTAGGAAATATGGTGTATGTATATACAGGTACGCCCCCTGTCAATGAGATGCTTGCAGAAGCAGGCGTATTACATCCATCTTTGGCGGTGATGTTGGCTTGAAAGGTACTATCTAAAATGTTGAAAAATATAGTTACTGTATCGGCAGGAATATTACTATCCTGTACAAAAAGAGTGTAATTTCCTGTACACAAAGAAGTATAAACATTAGTAGTAGTAGGCGTTCCATTCAATGTGTAAGAATAAGGAGCAATGCCTGATGTGATACTCACAGACGCAGTACCATTGCATAAACATAAGTTATGAGTGATGCTAATGGAATAACTGAGTTGTGCAAAATGCCATAAGGGAGACAAAATGTAAAATAACATGCAATAAAAACGGGGGTTCATTCTCATTCAAAAGGCAAAGATAAATAATAAAATGTTAATAATGAAAAGATTGTTTTTCACTTGCCCAGTGAGTAAATATTTAAATAAATACAGTTTGATGTTATCATATAAAATTAAATTGTATATGGATGCGCCTTAATAAAGTGCCGCAATTTTTTGAGAAATTTAATGTACATATAAGAAGAATTAATCTATCTCTTTGTATCCAAAATAATTGAGTTTATTTTTATTATTTCTCCAGTTTTTTTCTACTTTTACATAGAGTTCAAGCTGTACTTGTTTTTTGAAAAATTGCTCTATTTCTTTTCTTGCTGCAATGCCAAGTTGTTTGATACTTTTTCCTCTTTGTCCTATAATAATTATTTTTTGTGTTTCTCTTTCTGCAATAATATCTGCTTGTATTCGTAACAGATTTTCTTCTTCTTTGAATGAATTAATAATGACTTCTACAGCATAAGGAATTTCCTCTTTATACAAAAGTAGAATCTTTTCTCGGACGATTTCACTCACTATGAAACGTTCTGTTTTATCTGTGAGTTCATTCTTGTCAAAGTACGATGGAGATTTTGGGAGATGCTGCTTTATTTCTGTTAGAAGTTCCTTAACACCCATGTTATGTAAAGCCGATATTTTTTTAATGATGGCTTTTGGTAATGTCGTTTGCCATTCTTTTTCTAGTACAGATAATTGTTTTTCTTTTACAAGATCTATTTTATTCAACACTATAAATAAAGGACAAGTGCTTTTTTTTAATTTTTCAATGTATTCGGTTGGTATATTACAAGGTTTATAAGCATCTATGAGCAGCAATAGGATATCTGCATCTTGAAAAGCCTGCTCTATATATTTTATCATTTTTTTGTGAAGTTCATTGGATGGTTTTTGAATGATGCCAGGCGTATCAGAGAATATGATTTGGTATTCGGGCTCATTGTACATAGCGAATATTCTTTGCCTTGTAGTTTGGGACTTTGGAGTAACGATATTTAATTTAAATCCTATAAGCGCGTTGATAAGAGAGGATTTTCCAACATTAGGGCAACCGATGATATTGACAAAACCGCAGTAATGTTTGAGATGGGCAGGATCAATCGCCATTTTTTAGTAGCTAAATAGATTTTTGATATACATATATCTTAAAGATAAGCGGTTGAGATTTTTGTATGATTTGACTTTTGTTTTTTGGGGGAGATATTTTTTTGAATGCTTTTATCCAAACTTCTTTTATACTATCGGAGGGTAAGGAGTCTTTGAGAGCATATAACATAGTAGATTTCAATGCGAAAGCAACCCCCTCCATACTGGTATTTTTACTAGTGATAACACCTGTTAATTTACCTGTGTTATCAAATATTGGTCCGCCACTATTCCCTGGATTAAGCGGTATCGTTACTTGATAATAGGCAGAGTCATTATTGTATCCATCAATGGCACTGATATAGCCCTCATTATAGACCAGTTGAGAAGTGGGAAAGCCAAGCGTAAATATGCTATTACCCAATTTTACTTGTTGGTTCAATATAGGAATACTATGAGATGTGAGGTTGAGATGAGATACATAAAGTAGCGCAAGGTCCAGATCTCTATTGACATAAATAGGTATGGCTTGTGTGCGTGG
>DAHXOV010000275.1 GCA_027364695.1 bacterium | reverse complement strand
CAATAATATCATAATTCATAAAAACAAGTTTTGTGGCAAATATAATGAAAATAGAATGCAACCGAAAAATGATACCCTGATGACAATAACACTGTGCGTAAAAAAAGAGAATAAAACAATATCATAATTTGCATGGAAAATTTTTGATTATTTTGGCTGCGATAATGGAAGATAAAAAGAACTATTTATTTAGAAAATTAATAAAAGAAAGTTTTCGTATTACTCTTTTTAGAGAGGACTTTAAACCCATGTTTTCTTTCAGATTTACTTTATTTGCCTTTATATTAGGGTTAATTGGTTATGCTACATTAATCATCATCATCACTACTTTCATTATTGCTAAAACATCCTTAAAAGAATACATCCCTGGTTATGGAAAAACAGAAGAGAAAGAACAAATGATTCAGTTATTGATAAAAATGGATTCTTTGCAAGAAAATATTCAAAATAAAAATGTATATGTGCAATCTATTCTTAAAGCACTGCGGGGCGAAAATGATTCTGTTATGCCACCTAAGAATGTCTCGTCAGTAGGTGAACACCAAAACTTAAAGGCAGGCGAAAAAGAAATAAATGTGCGAAAAGAAATAGAACAGGAGGGACTATCTAATAAATCTATGTCTGTTCGTAATAACGACGATCTAAGTGCGTTTCAGTTTTTACCACCTGTTAAGGGTATTGTCATCAATAAATTTAACCCTAATGCAGGACATTTTGGAATAGATTTTGTCGGCAAAGAAGACCATCCAGTAAGGTGTGTTGATAAGGGTATAGTAATATATTCAGAATATTCTATGAGCGATGGTAATTTTGTTATTGTTTCTCATTTTAATGGTTTTATAAGTGTGTATAAACATTTATCTTCTGTAATGAAAATACCAGGAAGCATGGTTGGCAGTAATGATATAATAGGCACTATGGGTAATACAGGAAGCGAGAGTAAAGGGGTGCACTTACATTTTGAATTGTGGTACAATCAAAAGCCAATAAACCCTATTGAACTTATTGCGATGTGAGGATAAAAAAACTGATAAGAAAAAAATGATTTAACCCACAACTATTTGAATCTTGTCTCATTTTCATACTCTGCTTCTGTACAAGGTTCTCCATCTCTAAAAAAACGAGTGAGCCCAAATCCAAAAACTTTTTTCTCATATACATAAGCAGCAGTATCCCCTTTTACTACAATTCTTTGATAGATAGTAATGTCTCTTTCTACTAATATCTTTTCTGTTACGCCTGGAGGATATTGAGCAATCAACTCTTTGACTCTTTCAGAAAGTTGTTTTTTATTTGCAGGTAAATCTGATTTTATCATCTTTTCTATTTCTAATAGTTTTTGTTTTGCATAAGAATCAGATGGTTTATATACAAGGGCTTCTTCGTATTTTACCATTGCATCTTCATACCGTTGTTTTGCAAAATAACCATCAGCTATTTTTATTATTGCTTTGTATTTATCTTCTGATGAACCTAATGGTGGCCTTATCGTTTTATCATGATTGATATCTATTTGTTTCTTTTCAGTATTTTGATTCACCATTGTAATGCCTTTTGACTCCGACAAGGCTTTCTCTATCGCTGCTATCTGATCTTTCGGATATTTCTCATTCGGCTTGTAAGACAAGGCTTCTGTATAAAAACTTTTCGCAGGATTCCACTCTTTCTTATTGAAAAACTCATCTCCTTTCTTCAAAGCTGCCTGGTATTTCGCTTCCAGTTCTGCTTTCGCTTTGGCTTCTGCATCGGCTTTCGCTTTTTGCTCTGCGATGGTTTTCTCTAATAAGGCAATTTGCCCTTTAG
>DAHXOV010000271.1 GCA_027364695.1 bacterium | reverse complement strand
ATTATTGACATCGTTGCTTGTGAGCCAATTTTGCATAGGCAATCTGCTTTTTATTCCTACCATTTCCGCAAACTTGATGAATGGTTCCCAAAATGAATTGTAATATTGTACAATGATCTTAGTATGCGGATGCATTGCTTTATGTAATTGTTCAAATACTTTTTGGATATCATCTAAAAAACCAATAACATTAGATAAAACAATCCAATCATATTTTTTATCAAGCTGTAAATTATTGGCATCCATCACCATGAATTCTACATTTTCCAAATGTCCGTGTTTTTCCTTTGCCCATTTTATTTGTTCGTCTGAAATATCAATCCCCGTTTTGTGCTTCCCTTTAATATGAGCGAGTAAATCACCACTACCACAACCTATCTCAAGTACTGTATCGTATTCATGTGAAAAATACTCAATATAGCGAGTAATTTCTTTCCAATAGTATTTATTTAGCTTTTTGGGCTTTCTTTGCAGTGCTTGTTGAGTAAAGTATTTTTTGACTTGTTGGCTCATTGTTTTTGAATAATAATAGTTTGAAACAGAGCAGTAGATTTTTGAAAAAGGCTTAATAATTTTTCAATACTCTGAAAAAAAGAAAAAGAAAAAGACGGCACAAAAGGATAATACGATACACCACCACTCAATAAATACAATAAAGCAGTATGATAACGAATTTCTAATAATTTTAAGCGTGGAAAATTTTCAGAAAAATATTTTTTTTCTCTGATGAAATAAATATAAGGCAATGCCTGGTTAGAATGACTAAGTGGCTTCCCCTCGTCTATAAACAAAGTACCCTCTTCATCAAATGGCTCATGATGAAATCCTTTATAAATAAAGCGAGAAAATGGAGTGTTGGCGGGTTCAATCATTATTAATGTCCCATTTTTTTTGAGGGTACGTTGTGCTTCTTTCAGAAATACAAAAGGTTTTGGAATATGATGAAATACATTGAGTAGGAAAATACTATTGAGCGATTCTTCTTCAAAAGGTAATTGTTCGGCATTAATTTGCATATCTACATAAGGTAATGGCAAAATATCCGATGTAATGATATTGGGAAGAATTTCCTTTAAAAAACCACCACCAGAGCCTAATTCAAGATACTTCCCTTGTGAATTTTTATCATATTCTTTTTTAAATTCATTGTACCATTGTAAATATATTTTTTTCAGGAACAATGTATTTAAAATAATCTCTCTGTGATATATGCTTGTCCTTGGGTCATCTAAATGATATGGTATTTTTCTTTTTTTTATCATCTACTTGCAAAGATATTATAGTAATCTGATTCAGATACTTTTAATGTGCTTATTATTTCTTCATTTAGTTCTCTTAACTCATTTTTGTCAATCAGATAAATAGCAGGGAAAAACTTTTTTAACTGATAAAAATAATCTATTGCAGAATATCCAGCTTTTATTAATCCATGTGGCCAAAATTCAGAAATGAGTTTTAATTTATCGTTATATGTCAATACATTAATCATCCCTTGTAATGCAAACGGTTCATACCCTTGAATATCCATTTTAATAAAATGTATTCTTTCGTTCTTTCTAAAGTAATCATCCAAACTTACACATTCAATATCTATGCTCCTTACAGCGCTATTTGATGGATATGTTCTATGATCCACGTTCAATTTTGATTGATACAATTGAATCATACCTGACTGATTAGACACCGCCTTATTTTCAAGCACAACATTTTTCAAGTATTGAATATTTTTTTTTAGTTTTTCAAAATTATCTTTATCAGGTTCAAATGCATATACACATCCATTTTTAGATATCAATTGAGAAAAAATAGTAGTATAAAATCCAATATTGGCACCTATATCCACTACATTATCATGTTTTTTTAATGTTTTTTTAATAAGTTCTATTTCAAATTTCTCTTCTTTATTTTTATACCAAAAATACAATGGTTTGTATATCGTATATACGTATTGATACAACCATTCGCCTGCTTTAATACTCCACGGAATACTCATCATTTATTATTTTTCCGGATAAACAATTTCATACACATAGCACGGTTCTGTATCTCCCTCTGTGTGAACAATTTTGAGTGCATGAGGATATTTGCGAACAATAGGCTCAAGTATATTATGAATGGTATTGACTACTTGACCCGTATTTTTATTAGGATCTATTCTCAAATTAGCAAGTAAAACATGCGTTACATGGTTTTGCTTAAAGTAAACCAATGCACTATCAGGATGAGACTGGTTGGTTTCCGGATCTTTTTTAATAACACTATAAATAGGAAAAAATTTTCTCTTCCCATAAATAAAACTCATAGGCGATTTTCTGCTTGCCACATAAGCAGTAGCAGGTAAATTTTTCCCACACCATTCGCTCGCCCTCAAAAAATTTTGCCAGTCTGGTGTATAGCCATAATAAACATCTCCTTGCAAATTTCTCAATACTATAGGGATGTTCTTAATGCCTCTTTTTGTTGTAGATACAATCATTGAGCCGACAAATAAAAACAATAGCAACACATACAATGTTTTGAAAAATTTGGATTTGAATAATAAACTAAATAGATAGAAATAAATCCCTATCATCATTGGCATAGCTACCATGATGATTCTGGGCTGATCCCACCTCGCCTGTAAAATAATAAATGACAAAGTCATCAGACCAAGTGTGTAAATAGAAGCAAATAACATTAATCTGTTTTTTTTCTTGTATGCCAGCCAAGTACCCCACAACAACAGAGCAAAAAGCAACAAAGCGATAATTCCATATATATTCGTATTTTCTTCACTCATCCATCCAATCATCTGAAAAAATCTTTTACTCAAATACAACTGGCTATTATCAAAAAATCTTTGAATGAATCCTGATATGGTCTCTTGCCCCAAGGATACATCATAAGGATCTTTTTGCATCAATATTTTAGATTGATTGGCATATTGGTTGATTTCTCCAAATATTATTCGAATAACAAATTTGTATGGCAAATAGTAAATCAAAATAGATATTAAAGATGCCAATGTGAGTTTTTTATTTTTCAATACATGCCAAAAGAACAACAACATCGCAGGGACTACGACAATAGATCCACTACGAGTAACAATAAGTAAAAAGGCTGATAAACCAAATAAACTCAATGCCTTAATATAACTCCATAATGTTTTTTCAAGAGAGGAATACCTATCTATCAACCGACGCATGGTATAGAACATAAATCCCTGCAAAAACATAAACATAGATTCTGTAAAAGTCATAGATGAAAAATAAATAACATGATGATTAAGGGCCACAAAAAACATAACAGGAATAAAAACAATAAAAGGAATCGTCCTGTAAAATGCTTTAAAAAAGAAATAGACCGATAATAATAAAAATAAAACATTGAATAACTTGAATACGATCAGTTGAAATCCCACTATCTTCATCAAAAATGCCAAAAACATAGGATAAAAAGGAGCATTAGCAGTATAAAAATAATTCGGAAATTCAGCAACAAACCTGTATGCAGCCTCCACATAAAGAGCATCATCATGGGCTTCACTTATTCTGGCATTAAAATTAATAATT
Organism: bacterium; assembly: GCA_027364695.1. Taxonomy (GTDB): domain Bacteria; phylum Bacteroidota; class Bacteroidia; order B-17B0; family Aurantibacillaceae; genus BPGX01. The sequence continues at coordinate 3,127 of DAHXOV010000271.1, read as the reverse complement.
GATAAAACAAAAGCCACTAAAAGAAAAAACAATAAAATACTTTTTTCAGAATACCGCTCTGCAATTGAATTGATTTTATCAAACAATAATGCCTTTGAACGCTTATCAATTGTTTTTTTTGCCGCCATCGTTTTGTCGGAAATTCTTTTACTCATAAGATAAGAGGCAAAAATACAAATTTATATTTCTCAACAATACTACGCTTCATATTTCAAAAAGAGAAAAAAAATAACGTCCTTTGCCATCATGAAAATTGGAAACATAGAAATACCTGATTTTCCGCTGCTGTTAGCACCAATGGAAGATGTAAGCGACCCGCCATTCAGATTTGTTTGCAAGCAACACGGTGCAGATGTTATGTTTACCGAATTCATTAGTAGTGAAGGCCTTATTCGCCATGCCATTAAAAGCAAAAAAAAACTGGATATTTTTGACGAAGAGCGTCCCATAGGCATTCAAATTTTTGGTGGAGATGAAGAAGCACTGTCTCTCGCAGCAAAAATTGTAGAAAGTGTTCGCCCTGATTTTTTAGATATTAACTTTGGCTGTCCGGTAAAAAAAGTAATATCCAAAGGAGCGGGCGCCGCAGTATTATCAGACATACCTCTCATGGAAAAACTCACCAGAACAGTAGTAAAAAGTATAAACATTCCTGTTACTGTAAAAACACGCCTGGGCTGGGATGAAAAATCCATCCACATAGAAGAAGTAGCGCTGCGCCTTCAAGATGCAGGGATAAAAGCCCTCAGCATTCACGCCCGCACAAGAGTACAAATGTATAAAGGCACTGCCAGTTGGGAATATATCCAAAAAGTAAAAGAAAACCCAGGTATCACAATCCCTATATTTGGAAACGGAGATATTGATTCACCACAAAAAGCTTTGATTTACAAAGAAAAATACAAAGTAGATGGAATAATGATAGGAAGAGCCAGTATCGGTTATCCATGGATATTCAGAGAAATAAAACACTACTTTCATACAAAAAAAAACATGGATCCTCCAAGGCTTGAAGAAAGAATCAATGTATGTAAAAATCATTTTCTTAAATCCATCAAATGGAAAGGTGAAAAATTAGGAATTCTTGAAATGAGAAGACACTATGCCAATTATTTCAAAAACATCCCCTGCTTCAAAAGCATTCGTAACGAGCTAATCACCACTCAAGACTTACAACAAATTTTAAATATCCTTGATAGCATCCCGGAAAAATTAAAAAAACTGCAACAAGAAAGTCCTGAAAACATTATATTATCAGAAGATCTAACTTTTACGAATGATATAAATGAATATTGTAGTACCTGATTTTTATCCCTTTTAAAAAGTGCCTGTGATGAATAATGTATCTTTTTTTCAATGTTGTTATATAAACAAAAAAAACTTGTCTCATTTTCTTATCATTTTATCTTTCTTATTCTCACTTCAATTCTCATTGTATGCTCAAAATATCATTATTCACGGCAATGCTCATCCCGTATATATTACAAATTCTAATCCTGTTGCCCAGCTCTTGATTTATTCTGATTTCGTCACTTATCAGCCCATCCTGCAAGACGAGGATTCTTTAGATAACAAAGGAAGATTTACACTAAAATTATACTCAGATAAAACACAAGCTATCGTAATTAAAATTAAAAATACAGCTGCCAAACTCTATGTAGAACCTCCACCATCGGGCACCAGAGAATACATTATCAAAATATATCCACCCGATTCTATTCAAGTCAATACTGCTGACATTGAGATGAATGCCCCCATTTCTATTCTCACTGACGATAGTTTAGAATTAAACACCCTTATGTTCCAATTCAACGATATATACAACAAATACCTAAGTATAGCCGCACAAAAATTTCTAAATCGTACTGAGTTATTTAAAAAATTAGACAGCCTGCTCATAGAAGCAAAAAATACTTTCAAAGAAATCAACCATCCTTATTTTCAAAACTATTTGAACTACAACCTTGCAAATATCAATATCAATGCTACAAGAGATAAAAATGTGATAGCCCGTATTTTTCTACTCAACAAACCCGTACAAGTTGATAATTATGATTACATGGAATTTTTTAATTCTTTCTTCAAAGATTATCTTATTGCGGATATTACAAAACAAAACAAACAAACCATTTATTACACTATCAACAAAAGCACTCAACTCAAACAGTTATTGGATTACGTCAAAGATGATAAAATACTGAATTTTAATGATACATTGAAAGAGCTCGTGCTTATACAAAATTTATATCACTTTTACTTCAATGAAAAATTCAATCCTTATGCTGTACAAATTTTATTAGAACAATTGCTCCATCACACCAAGATACCTCATCATAAAAAAATCATACAAAAAATAATACAAGAATTTAATCAACTCAAACAAGGCACTCAAGCCCCTGATTTTATTGCACTCACAAAAGACAGTTCCTTATTTCAATTATATTCTTTAAATAAAATGTACATCTATCTGAATTTCTTTTCCTTAAAAAGTCCAAACAGCATAAAAGAACTCAAAGAGATTCAATTCTTAAATGCCAAATTTGGAAACACAATAAAATTTATTTCTGTATGTATAGATGATGATTTCAAAGCATTTCAAACATTTGTCAAACAAAACCCTCAATACAAATGGCTCATACTGATGAACCATCAACCAAAAAATGATTTTTCTGTCAAAGTCAAATACAATGTCAAAGCCACCCCCCTGTTTTTTCTTATTGATAAAAATAAAATTCTTTCACTCTCCCCTGCTCCTGCGCCATCAGATGGTGTTTATTACCACTTTCAATCTATGTTCAAAAGAAAAAACAGAAATAAAATCGGAGAATAATTTTCAATAACGCCCCCTTCCCCATTGCCACGCAGAAAGCATCATGTCTTCCAAAGACAATTCCGGCTTCCATTTCAATTCTCTCCATGCCTTGTCATTATTAGCAAATATCGCTTCTACATCCCCTTTACGCCTTGAAGAGATAGCATAATTCACATTTATACCCACTACCTTTTCAAAACTTTTGATAACTTCCAAAACAGTATTCCCCTTGCCTGTTCCAAGGTTAATAACATCATAGTACGGCAATGCTCCTCTTTGTCCGATTTTTTGAAGCGCCAAAACATGAGCCCGTGC
>DAHXOV010000269.1 GCA_027364695.1 bacterium | reverse complement strand
GTATTGTCTTTTAAGGTTTCTAATTCATTGAGAATTTTTTCTTTAATGTTTTTTATTTGTTCTTGGTATTTTCTTTTTGCATTATAATAAGTATCTAGTAAGGCATTATAGTCTTCATAAATTGTTTTTACTGTATCTGCAGGAATATGCCCTATTTTTTCCCATTCATTTTTTATTTGTTGTACTTTTTTATTAGTTTCTCGCCATATTATTTCTTCATTATTTTTAATTTTATTTGCAATCGTCCGTAGTTCAGATAGTAATTGCTTTTTTTGTTCCAGATTTTGCTTTTTTTGTGCTTCTAATGTATTATGATATGTTTCTAATTTCTCATTAATTTTTTGATGCAGTTCATTAAATTGTATTTTTATTTCTGCATATTTTTCGGTCGTAACATTGCCTATTTGATTCCATTCTCTTTTGTATATTTTAAATAATTCTTCCATTTTTTTGATGTCTTCTAAAGCCAAGAGTTGTTCAATTTTTTTCAATAATTCTTCTTTGAGTTCTGTATTCTTTTGCAGATCATATTGTTGTAATCTATCAAATGCTTTGATATTCTCATTAATCTTATCTAGTAAACCATTGTATTTTCTTTGTAGTTCCGGATAGTCACTTTTTTTAAGTTCTTTGATTTCTTTCCACTCCATTTGAATATGCCTTAATTTTTTGACAACAGGAGTGATCTCTTTTATATCAGCTTCTGCAAGTGCTTCTAATTGACTAAGGAGTTCCTCTTTTTTCTTTTTATTTTCATCTCTAATGGTATCCAATTTTTCTTCTTCTATTTCCTTTTTCTTTTCAAATCTGGCTAATAGTTCAGTTACTTCTTCATCTTCTTTACTTTTTGTATAATTAAAATCCTTTGCTTTCCCACCTTCATCTATGAATGTTTGCTTTGCGTTTTCAAATTCTTCGGTCCAAATTATTTTGTATTCCTTTTGAATTTTTTTCACTTCACTTTGCACTTCTACTGCATTTTTTTCTAATAATTCTTTTAGTTTTCCAATAATCTCTTGCTTACCCATTGCTTTTATATTAAAAATTTAATAATTATTTGGTAAAGTTAAAAAACAGTCCGCAAAGATGCAAAAAATATTTCAACATTAGTTTGTGGAAATTATTTTGTATTTTAGTAAGCCTATTTTTCAGCAAATATATTGTATATTTGTGGCTAAGAAAATTCATTCCATTATTGGCACAGATTTTGCATAACACTAAAAATAAGATGTTGTATGAATTACAGATTATCACCAAAAGTAAAATCCGCATTTGAAATTGCCAGCGAAGAAGCAAAACATTATGGAAATTCTTCTATAAACATTATCCATGTTGTCCTTGGTATTCTTAAAGAGGGGAATAATAAAGCCGTCAATATTCTTTCTAAATTGGATATCAATATCAATGATCTTATTGCAGAATTAGAACATTCTATTCAAAAGTCAGAGGTCCATTCAAATGACACATTTGCAGAAAAGAGAGAAATGCCGATGAGTAAAGAAGTTGAAAATATTATTCGTTTGTCGCTATTGCATGCTAAGGATATGAGAGATCATTTTGTAGGAACAGAACACATCATTCTTACCATTTTGTCTCAAGAAAATACTGTCAGCGCATTGTTCAATAAAATGGGTATAGACGAGGCAGGTTTTTTTCAGGAGTTGAAAAAAGAAATTGGCAAAGACGATATTTTAAAGTCCAAAAAAATAAAAGACGCTCTTTCAGATGATGACGATGATGAGCCTATTCCATCCAGTAGCAGTAGCAGCAGTAAAAAAACAGAAACAAAAAGTAAAACACCAGTGCTTGATAATTTTGGAAGAGATCTTACAAAAATGGCGGAAGATGGAAAATTAGACCCAGTGGTTGGCAGAGAAAAAGAAATTGAAAGAGTAGCACAGATATTGTCTCGCAGAAAAAAGAACAATCCTATATTGATAGGCGAGCCGGGCGTAGGGAAATCTGCAATAGCAGAGGGATTAGCACTCAGAATTATTCAAAGAAAAGTCCCTCGTGTTTTATACAATAAAAGAATAGTAACTTTGGATTTAGCTTCTTTGGTAGCAGGGACCAAATATCGCGGGCAGTTTGAAGAAAGAATGAAAGCAGTACTTAATGAATTAGAAAAAAATCTAGATGTTATTTTGTTTATAGATGAAATTCATACCATTATAGGCGCAGGAGGAGCGAGTGGGTCCTTGGATGCCAGTAATATGTTCAAACCGGCATTGGCTCGTGGAGAGATTCAATGTATAGGAGCTACTACATTAGACGAATATCGTCAGTACATTGAAAAAGATGGCGCACTGGAAAGGCGATTTCAAAAAGTGATGATAGAACCTACATCCATTGAAGAAACCACTCAGATATTAAATAACATAAAAAACAAGTATGAAGCACATCATAATGTAATCTATACATCCGAAGCCATTAAAGCATGTGTTACACTTACATCAAGATACATCACAGACCGATTTTTGCCCGACAAAGCCATTGATGCATTGGACGAAGTGGGTGCCAGAGTACATATCAATAATATCAGTCAGCATGTCCCACAAGATATTATTGAGTTAGAGAAAAAAATTGAAGAAATAAGAGAAATCAAAAATCAGGTAGTAAAAACACAAAAGTTTGAAGAAGCTGCAAGATTGAGAGACAATGAAAGACATCTGTTGGCTGAACTTGAAGAGGCAAAGAAAAAGTGGGAAGAACATACTAAAAATAATCCAGTTAAAGTGAGCGAAAATGATGTAGCAGAAGTCGTATCTATGATGAGTGGAGTACCTGTAAGCAGAGTAGGAGAAACAGAAAATCAAAAGTTGGCTAAAATGGCAGAATCGCTGAAAGGGAAAGTAATAGGACAAGAAGAAGCAGTGCAAAAAGTAGTAAAAGCGATTCAGCGAAACAGAGTAGGACTTAAAGACCCCAATAAGCCGATAGGATCTTTTATATTTCTTGGTCCAACAGGAGTTGGGAAGACACAGTTAGCAAAAGAATTAGCAAAATATCTTTTTGACAGTGAAGATGCCCTAATTAGAATAGATATGAGTGAATATATGGAAAAATTTTCAGTAACTCGTCTTATTGGAGCACCACCAGGTTATGTAGGATATGAGGAAGGCGGGCAATTGACAGAAAAAGTGAGAAGAAAACCTTATTCTATAGTATTATTAGATGAAATAGAAAAAGCACATCCAGATGTATTTAATATGCTATTACAGGTAATGGACGATGGAACCCTAACAGATAGTCTAGGCAGAAAAATAGATTTTAAAAATACAGTTATCATAATGACTTCTAATATAGGAGCAAAACAATTAAAGGACTTTGGACAGGGTGTAGGCTTTACTACGCAAGCAAAAAAAGAAAATATAGAAGAGCACAACAGAGGAGTGATTGAAAGCGCACTTCGCAAAGCATTTGCACCAGAATTTTTAAATCGTGTTGACGATGTTATTATATTCAATTCGCTCGAAAAAGAAGATATGAAAAAAATTATTGAACTAGAATTAAAAGGAATGTATAAAAGAGTATCTGATTTAGGATACACATTAAAACTTACTAATGAGGCAAAAGAATATATTATTGAAAAAGGATTTGATCCTAATTACGGCGCAAGACCACTAAAAAGATCTATTCAGAAATATGTTGAAGACCCACTGGCAGAAGAAATGATAAAAGGCGAAGTGGCTGATGGAGACGAAATAGAAATAGATTATGATAAACATGAAGACAAAATAAAAGTAAATATTCAAAAACCTAGACCAAAAAGAACAAAAAAAGATGACAATAAAAATTAAAAGTCAATGATTAAAAAAAGAGGCCATCCATCGCCTCTTTTTTTGTAATAAATCCTCCGCAAGATCTATAAAATATAAAAAATAAAATAATGAAATATAAAAGAATACTTTTAAAACTATCCGGAGAAGCCCTTATGGGAACGAAGAACTTTGGTATAGATGAAGTAAAGCTATTGGAATATGCCAATGAAATAAAATCCGCACACGATAGTGGCTGTCAAGTGTCCATTGTTATTGGGGGAGGTAATATATTCAGAGGTGTGCAGACACAGCAAAATCATATAATAGACAGGGTTCAAGGAGACTATATGGGTATGCTGGCAACAGTCATCAACGCAATGGCAATACAATCTACATTAGAATCCTTAAATGTGCCTACTCGTTTGCAAAATGCTATTAAAATGGAACAAATATGCGAACCCTTCATTCGTCGCAGAGCAGTAAGACATTTGGAAAAAGGACGTGTGGTTATCTTTGGAGCAGGTACGGGGAATCCTTATTTTACAACAGATACAGCAGCTGCACTTAGAGCCATTGAAATAGAAGCCGATGTAATTATGAAAGGAACAAGAGTAGATGGAATTGATTCTGCCGACCCCGAGGAAAACAAAAATGCTAAAAAATACGACATTATTACTTTTGATGAAGTGTATGAAGAACAATTGCAGGTGATGGACTTAACAGCATTTACATTGTGTAAGGAAAACAAACTGCCGATTATTGTGTTTAATATAAATAAAAAAGGAAACTTATTAAAAATAATAAAAGGAGAAACAGTAGGAACACTCGTGAACATATAATTTGATAAAAAAGTTTTACATAAATTAATCTGATACTTCTGAAAACATGCACCACCCCCTCATATTGCTTCCAATATCCATACTTCTCTCTCTCAAAGCTTATAATTTTATATGTCATTTTATTGGAACACTCAATAGATACAAACAATACCCGCAAAGAATCAGTAAATAAAGTATAGAATATATGCATCTTCACTGTCATATTTTTCCTAAATCCATTGATTTTTATTCGGTATATTAACAAAAAAAGGCATTAACTTTGTGAGCAAGGATAAAAAACTTTTATGAAAAAACTCTTGATTATTTTAGCATGCTTATCCATCTACCTGACACGAGCACAAATCTCCATCAATAATACAGTTACAATTGCTCAATTGATCAATGGCTTTGTTGGCAGTGGTTTAACAGTAAGCAACCCATCGCTGAACTGCCCAATGAGCGCTTACGCTACTTTTACTACCAGTGGAGCTTGTAATTTAGGTATTACAAATGGAGTACTACTGGCTACAGGAAATGCTACCGTTGCTCAAGGACCTAATACAATAGGATCAGCTGGTACAAACATGGGAACAAGTTATTCTGACCCACAACTTACAGCTATTGACCCTACTGCCACCAATGATGTATGCATATTAGAATTTGATATTGTACCAAGCTGTTCTACTCTAATCATAAAATATGTCTTTGGTTCAGAAGAATACCCTGAGTTTGTAGGTTCATATAACGACGCTTTTGGATTCTTCATTACAGGTCCAAATGGCTCGTGTTCAGGTCCTGCATATAATAATACAAATGTTGCTACTTTACCAGGAGGCACACCCGTCAGTATCAATAATATAAATGCATCTGCAAACAGCTCTTATTATGTAAATAACGCAGGGGGAACTTGTATTCAATACGATGGTATGACGATCCCCATTACATCTACTGTAAATGTGTGCCCTTGTGCTACTTACCATTTTAAAATAGGAATAGCAGATGCAATAGATAATGCATACGACTCAGGTGTCTTTATAGATATGTTTGCCTGTAATAATCCACTTACCGCTAATGCTACTACCACTTTATCCAGTTGCTCATCTACTTGTACAGGAGCTGCCTCTGTGACTCCAACGGGTGGGTCTGGTTCATATACATATACTTGGCTGCCTACAGGTGGAAACAGCGCTTATGCCACAGGACTTTGTACGGGAAATTATACTGTTGTTATAGCCGATGCCGCTGGTGCTTGTGCCTCAACTACTTCTCTTGTAGTAAACATAGCTGGTCCATCTACCCCATCTTTTTCCATCGACTTAAGTGATGATACTCTTAGCTGCTACAATTCAACCGTTTCTGCTAATGCCGTCAATACCAATACTATTATTTCATCCATGAATTATAC
>DAHXOV010000231.1 GCA_027364695.1 bacterium | reverse complement strand
CTATACAACTAATACTTACGACTATATCAACTATCATGAGATAGATGCTGTTAATTTCTTGAAAAGTGGTTTTGATTTCTTTGGGGAATACTTTGATTTACAAACTTCATATACATTTCCTTATACTGACGGCAATTTTGTGGTAGGAGATACCATCAAAGCGTTTTTAAGTTTGGCAGCAAGAAGTGATGTCAATTCAAATTACACATGGAGCTTTGCGGGGGCTAATTTCAATTTTACTGCCACAGCAGTGCAAACGAGTAATTACCTTGCTGATTACGCCTCCACTACCAGTCAATGTCAAAGCGTACTCAATAATAATCCTGGCATTATTTCATTTAATATTACTAAAAATACTTCCAATGCCTTAGCGTGGTTAGATAGAATAGTGCTGAATGCCCGAAGATTTTTAGTGTATAATGGAAAATACTTTGAATTTAGAGATAAAAGAGCTATAGCCCCCTTACAAATAACTACTTACTCTGTTAGTACCAATAGTTTGAATAATCTTTTTATATGGGATATCAGCGATTATATTCATCCACTTAATCAAACCTACAATACTTTTTCTAATTATATTACCTTTGACGCTCCATCAGATAGTTTGCATCAGTATATTATTTTTACACCTAGCGAGGCACTGATTCCGAAGTACTTAAAAAGGGTTGAAAACCAAAACATACATGCTATTACACAAGCAGATTATATTATTGTTACACCAAATAAATTCAAACAACAAGCAATAGAATTGGCACAACTGCATCAACAAGAGGAGGGGATGACTTATGCTGTCATTACTACAGAAGAAGCATATAACGAATTTTCAAGTGGAAATGTGGATGCTACCGCTATCAGAGAATTTGCGAGAATGCTTTACAAAAAAAATCCATCTGCAAAGCCAAAATACTTATTATTATTTGGAGATGGATCATATTTCAATAAAGACAGGACACAAAACACATCAGCACTTATCCCTACCTTTGAGGTAGGGATATCTACTTCTCCTATACTTTCTGTGGTAACAGATGATTTTTATGGATGGTTAGATGATAATGAGGGAGATGATTGGGCAAATGCTATTGTAGATATTGGGGTAGGAAGATTTACAATATCAAATATTTCACAGGCTGTCAATACGGTCAATAAAGTCAAGGCATACTATAAAAAAAATTACGCATTTACAGCACAAAATGATAACAATTGCTGTAAGTTGTCAAGCAATGAATATCCACAAGGCGATTGGCGTACTGTATTTACTTTTGTTGCGGATGATGGAGACAGTCAGCTGCACATGTGGCAGGCAGACAGTTTGAGTAAGTATATTTCTAATTTACATCCCGAAGCCAATGTCAATAAGATAATGGCAGATGCCTATCAGCAAATTACTGTACCAGGAGGTAATCGTATTCCTGATGTCACGGCTGCTTTTGACAGGGCATTTGAAAAAGGGTCTTTGCTTATTAATTATACGGGTCATGGTAATGAAGTACAATTAGGGAATGAGGCTTTCCTGACAATCGGTCAAATCAACTCGTACAATAATCTTACTAACATGCCCTTGCTCATCACTGCTACTTGTGAGTTTACAAGATTTGATGATCCTGACAGAGTATCTGCGGGAGAATATAGTTTTCTACAACCCAACGGTGCCTCTATTGCTTTATTTTCAACTGTACGTTTGGCTTACGCTTCTACTAATTTTTATCTATCACAAAAATTATTTGAGACCGTATTGGATACATTGCCTGATGGAAACTATATGGCACTGGGCGATGTTGTCAAAATGACTAAAATAAGAACCAACGTGGGATTTTACTTTCTCAACTTTCATCTCATTGGCGATCCTGCATTAAGATTGGCATACCCAAGCAAAAAAGCCATTGTTACGAGCATCAATAACAATGCTCTGACTTCAACCCCTAAAGATACGCTCAAAGCCCTGTCAAAAGTCACTGTTACAGGGTTTCTGGCGGATAGGAAGGGGAACAAACTGACTAATTTCAATGGTGTTATTTATCCTCTTGTTTTTGACAAGCCGCAAGTTATCAGTTCTCTTGGTAACAAACCGGAGTCGGTAGTGAGTGGAAAGACCTTTACATTTGTAAGTCAGAAAAATGTTTTATTTAAAGGAAAAGCAGAGGTTAAAAATGGTGATTTTAGTTTCTCATTCATTGTTCCAAAAGGTATTAATTATGCCATTGATACAAGTAAGATATCGCTTTATTCGCACAATGGAATAGAAGATGCTGTTGGATATACATCTAAATTTTATGTTGGAGGATCAAATCCTGCCGCTTTATCTGATAACCAACCACCTCGGATAGATTTATTTTTAAATGATAAAAAATTTGTATCAGGAGGTATTACTAATGAAAGTCCTGTATTATTTGCAGAAGTAGCAGACAGCTCAGGGG
>DAHXOV010000230.1 GCA_027364695.1 bacterium | reverse complement strand
GGCATTACAGGTATTGCATGCCCATATCTCTTCTTCACTGATATAGGAGAACAGATTTTTTCCATCCTCTACATATTTTCCATTGCTGTCTATATTTTTTCCTACTTCCTCCATTCTATCTCTTACATTCATCATGATTTTTCTGGGAGAGAGTTTTTTTCGTGTATGGTTCTGAGTGCAGACCGAAGTGCATCTTCCACACTCGGTACAAGTGTATGCTTCCAAAAGTTGTTTCCATGTCAAGTCAAATACATCTTTTGCACCAAAAATAATTTCTGTTTCATTTGTATTTGACACTGAATAATTAGGGTCAAAGTTAGGAAGAACAACATCACTTACTTCTTTGATGGTTCTAAATTTACCAAGTGGTTTTCTGGGTTCGTAAAAATAGGTATTGGGAAAAGCAAGAATAATATGCAAGTGCTTTGAAACAGGCAAATAATTTAAAAATATAAATATTCCTACAATATGTATCCACCAAAATATTCTTTCAATTAAAATCAGTTTTTCTGTAGAAAAACTATGTAACATTGGTATAAAAAAAGAAGATATGGGAAAACTACCCGCACTTATGTAATGTTCTATATTTCTACCCTGTAAAATTTTATCAGATGCATTAGATAGCATCAGTGCAGACATGAGAATCATTTCCATTATTAAAATAAAATTAGCATCTTTGAATGGGAATCCTTGTAAATCAGGATGTGCAAAGCGTTTTAATTGCAATACATTTCTTCTTATCCAAAATATAATTACACTCACAAACACAAGAGAAGCAAGGATTTCAAAATAGCCAATAAGAAAGTCATATAAACCACCGAATATGGCAAAGATTCTATGGGTACCAAAAATACCATCTAATACAATTTCCATGACTTCAATATTGATAAGTACAAAGCCCACATATACAAAAACATGCAATATTCCTGCCACAGGACGCGTGAGCATCTTATTTTGCCCAAGCGCCACCCGTATCATATTATTCCATCTTTCTTTGGGTGTAGAATCTGATTGAACATTTTTCCCTATGCGTATATTTCTCTTTATTTTTCGGGCATTGTATGCGAAGAGTACAGTAGCAGTTAATAAAAATATTATAAATATGACACTTGCCATAATTTAATTTTTAATTTTTTCCTTTTTTCCAAAGAGTGAAAAATGAACGTATCTTTTCGGATGTTGTTTTAAATCATCTAAAAGTTTTTCAAGATTAGCTAATGATTTATTCAGGTGATTGTATAAAGAATCATTTTTGGCAAGTTTTCCTAATGTTCCTTTACCTTCATTGATATTAGTCATCAGTGTTTTTGTTTCTGCCAATGTTTTATTTAAATCCTTAATGGTGTTTTTCAGAGGTGCATTTGCCAGACTATCTGACAATTGATTCAAATTTTGAGTAATAGCAGGTAAATTCTTATCCAGTGTTGTGAGTATAGAATTCAATTTAGATATAATCAAAGAAACTTTTTCTGCTTCTTGTTCAAATTTTTTTGCAGTGTGCTCTAAGCTTAAAATAGCATTCCGAGTGCTTTCTAATGATGCAATGATGTTTTGACGAGAGCTTTTATTTAAAACATAAGTTACAATGGTAGCAACGCTATCTATAGAACCAATCAGGTTCTCAATTTTCGCCTGCAATGGCGCAATTCTTTTATCCACCGCATCTTTCAGTCCTTGTTCTGTTTGTGACAACAGTGTGTCGTTTTCCATAGCCAATTCTTTACTATCTCCATAAGTAATTTCAATGGCTTTTGAGCCTAATAGGTCTGTGCTTACAACACGGGCTATGGAATTTTTTGGAATTTCTACTTTTTGAGTAATCAGCATCCTGACCAACACTTCGTATTTGTCGTGTCTTTTTACAAGTGAAATTTGATTCACTGTGCCTACTTTGTAACCATTGATCAAAACTGGGTTGGCTTCTATTAAATTGTCCAGGCGAGGGTACGCGGCATATACGACCATCTTTTTAGAAAACATCTCTACTCCTTTCAAAAACTTTATTCCCCAATAAAAACAAGCAATGGCAGCAATAACAACAATGGCTATCAGGTATTCTTTTCTAAATTGTATTTTCATTCAGTATTTTTTCAATTAGCGTACAAAAGTAATGAAAAAAAATCTATTGAGACAAGATATACTTGCCTATTAAAAATAAACTAAAGGTTAGCATCTATTTTATTCAGGAATGAAAATAAATAAATACATTCGCCCACAATAAAAATGCAGAAAAACAATCTCAACATCATTGGCATTATGTCGGGCTCATCTATGGATGGAGTGGATGTAGCTTTATGTCAGTTTTATTTTATATCTCAAAAAATTCAATATAAAATTATAAAAGCGGAAACTTTTTCTTATACTAAAAGTATTTTAAATACAATAGAAAATATCAGAACATCTTCTGCGCTTAATTTCTTTCAACAAGATGTTGTATATGCTCAATGGATAGGTAAAAAAATCATTGATTGGATAAAAAAAAATCAACTTCAGGCAGATGCTATTGCTATACACGGACATACGGTGTATCATTATCCTGAAAAGGGTTTTTCAGTACAATTAGGAAATGCTTCGCAAATAGCTGCTATTTGCAAAATACCTGTCATCCATAACTTCCGAAATTTAGATATCGCAATGGGTGGACAAGGAGCTCCATTGGTACCCATAGGAGATAAATTATTTTTTTCTGAAATGGACGCTTGTGTGAATATAGGGGGCATTGCTAATGTATTCATTCAAAAAACAAATATATCTTATGATATTTGCATAGCTAATTTAGGACTCAATTATTTTGCTCAGCAATTAAATAAACGATACGATAGTAATGGGAATATTGCCAGACAAGCCAAAGTTAATCCCTCTCTCCTAAAATCGATTCATCGCTTCAAATTTTTTCATCAAAAACCACCAAAATCCTTAAACAGAGAATACTTTGAGGATGTTTATTTACCAAGCATTTTGAAGTATAAAGAAAGCCCAGAAAATATTCTTAGCACACTAACAGAACACATTGCCATACAAATTGCTCAATCTATTAAGCATTCCTATATCAAAAATGTTTTAATAACAGGTGGTGGTGCTTTTAATCAGTATCTTATTCAAAGAATCAATCATTATTCCAATAAAAATATTGCGATCCCGCCTGCACAGATTGTAAAATATAAAGAAGCACTCATATTTGCCTTATTGGGATATTTAAGGATAGGCAATTTAGCTAATACCATACATGTAGCC
>DAHXOV010000226.1 GCA_027364695.1 bacterium | reverse complement strand
TCATTTTTCTTATAGCATCCACCTCATTTGCAGAGATATTCAAATTTGTCCCACACAAGGCTGTACCAGGATTACCAGGGGTAATATACAATTGATTTAAATACTTACTCTGACTCATTTTATATGCCATCGCATGTTCTCTCGCTCCACTACCTATCAACAATGCATTATATGCTTTACCCATTTTTTATGGACAAATGTAGCGAATAAAAAAGTAAAATTAAATAGCGCCGATATTTTTTACTCCCTATCACAAAAAAATATGATAAAAATCATTTTTCATAACTTGTATAATAGAGAAATTTGCCCTAAATTTGTAAGGCACAAACACATTCAACATGAAATCAGAAAAAGAATTAGAAGAGATATTTGAAAAAAAATTGGCTAATAATGAATTTATAGAACCCAAAGATTGGATACCCGAAAAATATCGCCAACACCTTATCAGACAAATATCCCAACATGCTCATTCTGAAGTCGTAGGCATGTTACCTGAGGGCAATTGGATTACTCGCGCCCCCAGCCTCAGAGCCAAATTAGTTCTATTAGCAAAAGTGCAAGATGAGGGAGGGCACGGTTTATATCTATACTCTGCCTCAGAAACGCTCGGCATATCAAGAGAACAAATGTTAGAAGCACTCCATACAGGAAAAGCTAAATATTCTTCCATATTCAATTATCCTACCTTGACCTGGGCAGATATTGGCGCCATAGGATGGCTCGTAGATGGCGCTGCTATTATGAACCAAGTGATGTTGCAAAGAACATCTTATGGACCATACAGCCGTGCCATGATCAGAATATGTAAGGAAGAAAGTTTCCATCAAAGGCAGGGTTATGAAATCATGATGCGACTTGCCCTTGGTACAACAGAACAAAAACAAATGGCGCAAGATGCTTTAAACAGATGGTGGTACCCCACTTTAATGATGTTTGGTCCTCCCGATAATCAATCTCCCAACTCTGCAGATGCCATCAAATGGAGAATAAAAAGAGAAACCAATGATCAATTAAGACAAAGATTTGTCAATCAAACCGTACCTCAGGCAGAATTTATTGGATTAAAAGCCCCTGACCCTCACTTAAAGTGGAATGAAGAAAAAAAAGGGTACCACTTTACACCTCCCGATTGGGATGAATTTTGGAGAGTAATTAAAGGTGATGGACCTTGTAACAAAGAAAGATTGGAAGCCAGAATGAAAGCACACGAAGAAGGCGTGTGGGTAAGAGCAGCTGCTGCCGCTTATGCAGAAAAACACAAAGAAAAAATGTTGATATCATAAAAATAAATTTGAATTTATGAGCAAGGATTTAAATATAAAAGAGAATCAGGGAATGCTGTGGGAAGTATTCTTACAAAAAAAATCAGGACAGCCCTTCATTCACGCAGGTAGTATTCACGCCTTTGATAAAGAAATGGCATTACAAAACGCAAGAGATACTTATACCAGAAGAGGCGAAGCTACAATGATATGGGTAATCCCCTCCAATGCCATTGTTTCAAGTACTCCCGAAGACATAGGCTCTTTTTTTGAGCCTGCCAATGATAAAATTTATCGCCATCCTACCTTTTATAATATCCCTGATGCTATTAAAAATATGTGATTATGAATTTTCAAGAAGCATTATTCAAATACCTACTCATACTGGGCGATAATTCTCTCATTTTATCACAAAGATTGAGTGAATGGACC
>DAHXOV010000224.1 GCA_027364695.1 bacterium | reverse complement strand
ATATTGAATTCTTTCAATACTACATTGACTCTTTTTGATGTTGTGACGCTTTCTACCATAAGTTATAATTGACTGCAAAGTTAATCAAAAATTTAATCTATTACAAATATTACATATTACAAAGAGGGTGATTTATTTTTTTGTGAGTGAAAGAAGTTATTATTTGATTTATCTTTGGGCAAATTTTATTATGACTTATAGTAATTCGTGGAAAACCTTGCGTATAAAAAAAATATTTGATTCTCCATGGATAGAATTAGAGTTGCATGATGTGATTAATCCATCAGGTAAAGAGGGGATCTACAATGTGGTGAAGTTTAAACATTTGGCAATAGGTATTTTACCTGTGGACGAAGCAGGTTATACTTATTTGGTAGGACAGTGGAGGTATCCTTTGCATCAATATAGTTGGGAGATTCCTGAAGGTGGAGGGAATTTGGATATAGATCCATTAGAAAGTGCGAAAAGAGAATTGATGGAAGAAACGGGTTTGGAAGCGAAGAAATATGAGGAATTGCTGAAGATGCATACAAGTAATTCTGTAACCAATGAATTGGCTATCGTTTTTTTGGCACAGGAACTTGAACAAAAACAGTCAATGCCCGAGGAGACAGAAGATATTACAATACGAAAGATTCATATAAAAGAAGCATTGGAGATGGTGATAAGGGGCGAAATAACTGATTCTATTAGCGTAGCGGCTATTTTGAAAGCAACTATTTTATTGGGATATCATCCATAAGTATGAGTAATTATTTGATAACATATTCACCACTTGATGGAGCGGGTTTTTCAAATTATTTCTATTGGTTGGAAGATAGTGGCATAGATATAGCGGAAATAGAACATTATTTGACCTGTGCGGTGATCATTCCTTATGATTATAAAAATGTGATAGAACCAAAATGTTTTGATAAAAAAACGGAATGGCAGCATCCTGTTATTTTGCCTGTTAAAGAAAAAATCAAAATTGAGAGATGGGAAGATCTCAGACATCTTTTTAGTGAAGAAACCGATGTATATAATGGTGAGGGACATAAAGAAAGAGTAAGTTATGAAGATTATTATAAAGTTTTTCAGAAGATACAAAAGTATTTGAAATGGGGAGATATTTATGAGATGAATTATTGTATTCCTTTTGTATATAAGAATGCGGGTATTCCTGTGTACGATGTTTTTGTAGAATTAGTGGAAAAGATGAGAAGCCCTTTTAGTGCGCTTCTGAAGTATGGCGATTGGTATATTATGAGTTTTTCCCCTGAGCGTTTTTTGAAAAAGGAAAAGAATTGGTTATACACAGAACCCATTAAGGGTACGGCACCAAGGGGTAATACATCAGAGGAGGATGAAAGAAATAAAAAGCAACTGCAAAGTAGTATTAAGGAGAGAACAGAAAATGTGATGACTGTAGATGTGTGTAGAAATGATTTATCTCGCCTTGCCATAAAGGGAAGCGTAAGAGTGGAGGAAATTTATTCTATAAAAACATACGCAAATGTACATCAGATGATAAGTAAAGTGGTGTGTGAATTAAAAGAAGATTTGTCGTTCAAAGATATTATTCATGCTACTTTCCCGATGGCCAGTATGACGGGTGCGCCCAAGATAAGAGCCATGCAAATAGGAGATGAAATGGAGCTATTGCCGAGGGAATTTTATAGTGGATGTTTGGGAATATACGAGAATGGTGATTTTAATTTGTCAGTACTTATTAGAAGCATCTTTTACAATCGATTGAACAGAGAAATCAGAGTGTGGGCAGGCAGTGCAATTACGATTTATGCAGATCCTTATAGCGAATACAAAGAATGTGTGCTAAAGGCAGAAAGGATATTACATGCAGTAGAAAAATACATGGACAGGTCTAAAATATGACATTATTACTTATTTTTGCCTTTTGGCAGAACAATTGCTTACATTTTGTCCTAAAAAGAGAACTATATGAAAGAAAAAAAAATATTACAAGAAAATGAAAATGCAGAAGATAAAAGCACGATGGATACCAATGCAAGAAAACATCCAGATGATATATTGGTAAATCAACAAAATACAAATACAAAGGAAGAAGACAATACTAATAATATTTCTAATATGAATGAGAAAGAACAAAAAAATCAAGAAAGTGAAGAAGAACTAAAGGAAAAAATAAAAAGTCTCCACCAGCAACTGGCTGAATTAAACGATAAACATATTCGCTTGTTGGCAGAATTTGATAATTTTAAAAAGAGAAGTCGTAAGGAAAAAGAGGATCTGATAAAGTATGCAGGAGAAGATATATGGAAAAGTATTTTACCTATTATAGATGATTTTGAAAGAGCCATAAAAGAAAACCAAAATACAAATGATATTGAAATGGTGAAAAAGGGATTTGAGTTGATTTACAGTAAATTAAAACATATTACTCTCCAGAATCATTTAGCAGCTATTGATAATTTGCATAAAGAATTTAATGTAGATATGATGGAAGCAGTAGCCAAAGTACCTGCTCCATCTGAAGAAATGAAAGGGAAAGTGATAGAAGAACTAGAGAAAGCATATCAATTGCACAATAAAATTATTCGTTATGCTAAAGTAGTAGTAGGAGAATAAAAAGTAAAGCACATGAAAAGAGATTATTACGAGGTATTAGGAATAGGAAAAAATGCCACAGAAGAGGAAATTAAAAAATCCTACAGAAAACTGGCCGTGAAATATCACCCTGATAAAAACTCGGGAAACAAAGAAGCGGAGGAAAAATTTAAAGAGATTAATGAAGCCTATGAAGTATTGAGTGACAAAGAGAAGAGGTTACGTTATGATCAATTTGGACATGCAGGTGTAGGATCATCTGCTGCTTCAGATGGTTTTGGAGGGCATTATGGGGGAACTGGTGTAAATATGGATGATATTTTCTCTCATTTTGAAGATATTTTTGGCGGTAATTTTGGCTTTGGCGGTGGAGGTAAATCTAAAAAAACAGTGAGAGGAGGAGATGTGCGAATATCTGTGAAGCTGAGTTTAGAAGAAATTGCTACAGGTGTCTCTAAAAAGATAAAAATTAAGAAACAAATTGTTTGCAGCGCCTGCAATGGTACAGGGGCAAAAAATAGCAGGGTGGTTACCTGTCACGCTTGCAATGGAACAGGTGTCATGGTAAAAGTACAAAGAACTATTTTAGGCTCTATGCAAACACAGACAACCTGTACGAGCTGTAGAGGAATGGGAAGTATCCCCGCAGAAAAATGTAATGTGTGTTATGGTAGCGGTACTGTAATGGGAGAAGAAATAGTATCTTTCAATATCCCTGCAGGCGTAGAAAGTGGTATGGAATTATCTCTGAGGGGAAAAGGACACGCTGCCCCACATGGAGGTATTCCCGGCGATTTGATTATTATTGTTGAGGAGGAATCGCATCCTCATTTTAAAAGAGAAGGAAGTCATTTAATCTATCATTTGTTTTTGAGCTTCCCGGATGCAGCACTTGGTACACAGATAGAAATACCTACCCTAGAAGGTAAAGCAAGAGTTAAGATAGAGCCTGGTACTCAATCAGGTAAACTATTGAGATTGAAAGCAAAAGGACTCCCCTCTTTGAATGGATATGGAAGAGGCGATATTATTATAGATGTAAATGTTTATACACCTGCGAATTTAAGTGCCGAAGAGAGAAAGATATTAGAACAATTGAAACATTCTAAGAATTTACAACCCTCTCAAAATAAAAAAGAGAAGTCCTTTTTTGAAAGAATGAAAGAGTATTTCCATTAAAAAGGATTTATGTTATCAATACAAGAGATAAAAAACAGATACGGGATCATAGGAAATCATCCTCATTTGATAAGAGCAATTGATATTGCAATGAAAGTAGCATCTACAGATCTAACGGTGTTGATACTGGGGGAAAGTGGAACGGGTAAGGAAGTATTCCCACAAATCATACACCAGTTTAGTAGTAAAAAGCATGGATCATATATTGCAGTGAATTGTGGAGCTATTCCAGAAGGAACAATAGATAGTGAATTGTTTGGTCATGAAAAGGGCGCTTTTACAGGTGCAACAGAATCAAGGAAAGGTTACTTTGAAGTAGCCAATGGAGGATCTATATTTTTAGATGAAGTAGGGGAATTGCCACTGGCTACACAAGCAAGATTGTTACGGATATTAGAAACAGGAGAATATATAAGAGTGGGTAGCAGTAAGGTACAAAAAACCAATGTAAGAGTGATAGCCGCTACTAACATCAATTTTGAACTCGCCATCAATAAAGGAAAATTTAGAGAAGATTTATATTACCGTTTAAACACAGTGCCTATTTACTTACCTCCATTAAGAGAGAGAAAAGAGGATATCTTACTATTGTTTAAAAAATTTGCAGATGATTTTGCTGTGAAATATAAAATGCCAGCTATTCAATTGTCGCCCGAAGCAGAACAATTGTTTTTAAATTACTATTGGCCAGGTAATGTTCGACAATTAAAAAATATTACCGAACAGATATCTATTATTGAAAAAGAAAGGGTAATTACGGATGAAATGCTTAATAATTATTTAAATGAACCCAAATCTTCTTATGCTTCACCTATGAAAATAAGCGACATTCAGTATGAAGAGTCTATATTAAAATCAGCAGTATTTGAGCTGAAGAAAGAAGTGGACCAATTAAAAAAGGTAGTGTATAACTTAGTAACTATAGTTAAGCCAGATATCCTTCAGCCAACGGATGAAGATACATCGGAATTACCAGTATTATCTAATAATAATAATGCCTCTCATTTACCTGCCAGTCATTTAGGATCATCTTTTGTACCACCCCTAAGGTCTAATGAAGCGGAGAACAAAAATATTATTCCCATTGAAGAAACATTATCTATTCAGGATAAAGAAAAAGAATTGATTAAAAAGGCACTGATTAAGCACAAAGGCAAAAGAAAACATGCTGCAAAAGAATTGGGTATTAGTGAAAGAACCTTGTACAGAAAAATACAAGAATATGATTTAAAAGACTTGTAAAACCTACGACATTTGTTGTGGCATTTTCATCTCAGGATAACAAGTTTTCCAAACTCTTTAGTAAAGAATTTATCTGCTTCTGTGGGATTGAGTTCTACTTTTTCACCCCTTAATTTTACATTGACTTTGTATAGATAAACACCGTTAGCAAGTTTATCGCCAAAGTCATCAGTGCCGTTCCAATTGTATTCAGTGATATTTCTTCCAATGTGTATATACCCAAGTTCTTCTTTGCGGATAGTTTTTACCAGCTTTCCTGTAATAGTTATAATTTGAATGTCAAAAGTTTCAGGTACTTCAGAGCCCGTTAGTGTAAATACAAATCTTGTAGAAGTAGAGAAAGGATTAGGATAGTTAAGAATTTGGGTGATGGTGGGCTTATTGATGATTCGAAAGGTGATTTGATAATCATTGAGGCCTGATATATTTTGACTACGGTCTGCGGCTTGTGTACGGAGCGTATAAAGACCATCGTTTAGAAGAGGCGTGTATTCTATTTGGCATTTGTTTTTATTGGCATTAGAAGCAGGGATAAAGGTTAAATCCTTTGAGAAAAAAAGTTGTTTTTCGGTCGCATTGTCTTTTTTAAGGAATACTTTAATATCAGAAGTGTCATTTAGCAGTAAATACTTATTTTCGTCTGTTACAGACACTCGTATATATGGTTTAGCAGATACGATATCACCGTTCAGTATTCTAATGCCATCAAAAGTTACATCTAGTATCGGATTGATGATATCTTTGGAGGTATTGAATTGAAATTGAAGGATGTTGTTGAAGTGATATTGTTCCCATTGATATTTTGGATGACCTGGTGGGTTGACATCTATCCATAGTGTATTATTATTAGATAAAGTTAACGTATTGATGCTGACTGTATCTACAATAATGGCTGCGGGATAAAAGGGTTTAATTTTTAATTTATCAGGGAGAGAGGTTTTGATATTGTTTTTTTCAAGGTAGTAAGTAACCAGTAAGCTGTCGTTGAATGTTCTGTGGCTGATGTTTTCAATAGCATAAGCAATGATAAATTTGTCACCTTGTTGAATAGTATCATTTTTAATATAAAGTGCTTTTTTTGGATTGATGGCACATTCGGGGGCTTGATCATATAATATTTGCCATCTTTTTAGCTGAGGAGCGGTATAATTGATAGCATCCTTCATTTGAGCTATGAGTTGAATATATGGATATACGGAGGCATTGACATAGTTATAAAGATCTAATATATCTAAACTATCTTCTGTAAATGTAACAAGTGTATCTTTTTGTCCACTAGGTTTAATACCAATAAGTTGGATGATAGTAGTGTCTGTTTTAGGGTTATCTAGTGAAGCCACTCGCCAATGGAAACTATTCCACTGGATCGCTGGACCAATTATTTCAGAAAGTATATGACCATTCTTCCATTTAGTAGTAATAGAATCATAAAGTTCAATAGCTGTATTTTTATTGGGGGCAATGACTTCGTTAGCACTGCCTATAGGAGCTCCTTTTTTACCAAATATAATCATGGGCAATGTATCATTTATATTAATGATATTAGCGCTGCCTATGCTTTGCATTGCTGTATAAAATTGGGGGATATAAGTATAGGTGGGAATAAATTTAGGAGAGTAGGCAAGCACATAATTACCATTGGGTACGGTATTGATGATAAAATTAGCGAGATCCTGTTGCCAGTTAGGAAGAGAACTACAATAACCATTTCCAAAATCAAAAGCATAGAGCGGTCTTGCACCGTCACAGTGACAATTGCCATACATTCCTGTTTGTGGATTAGGATTAGAATAATTGGGCAAAGTAGATGCCCATGGACTGCCACTGGTGGAATCCAATACTGCAATCGTCCATCCATCAGGGGCGCATGACCATACATGTTTTACATCGCTATTGAGTGCGTAGATGATTTGATCATAATTCACTGTACCCAAAAAAGCATTTCTACAAAACACATTGATTTTACTATTTACGAAGATAAAATTTCTTTGAGGTAAATTATATTTTACATATTGATAATAATCATTCTTGAACTGGAAAAAGTGGGCTTGCCCCCAGCCATATTTGTCTGAAATGGTTTGAAAAGAACTTTCTTTCCAATTATACTTGTCTGATGAAGACAGAGAATCTTTACTTACTCGCCAGTAATATACAGTACTGTCTTTGAGTGGTAAACTAACCTGCCATTCTACAACACCACCCGGGCTGTATATAATGGCTTGTTGAATGGGCGTTAAAAATTTATCTGTGGTATCTAATTGAAAGTGCCACGCCGTATTTTGCATGAGCGGATCTATGGTAGATGCTTTTAATGTGATGATAGATGTTTTTGGTACAATCGCATATTTATATGGATATACTGGAATAATATCGCCAGATCTGATAAATAAATCAACTGTTCCGATAGTAGAATTATTATTTTCATTGCTTTCATTGATTTCAAAATAAGAGTCCACATATACTGAAAATTTGTTGATACCAGCTGCCCTGGAATAATCTGTATATACAAAAAATGAGTACGTGCTTTGGTAGTAAGGAGCTTTGACCCGTTTAATAATAAGAGCAGTATCGTTATTAGGAAATATTCTTGTTATTTTTACAAAGAAACTATCATTGACGGCTTTACCCAAATTTTTTAGATTGATAATGATGCCTGTGGAATCAGGATATGTTTGGGTATTAAAACTTACGTCAGAGTTGGTAATTTTATAGTCGGGGATATTTCCATTCCATAGTTTTACTGATGGATCACCATGTAAAGAAATATCTATCGCAGTAAGTTGTAGCAAAATGTCTGATGATAAAGATACTGTTTCTGCTATTTTTTGAATGTGGGCTCCTATGCCCTTACCATAAGTGTAGTAAGCAAGATTCTTGTAAAAATTAAGGCTATAAATATAAAGATAATTAGCTAATGCAAGTGAGGTACTGGCAATAAAATCAATAGATCCTTTTTGATTAGCAAAAATCCAATTTTCAGATATTGATATGTTGTTGGGAAAGTAAATACCTCCAGCATAACAGCCATTAACAATAAAAACAGAGTACTTTCCTACATTATTGTAATCATTGACATCTTCTATAGCAATGTCAAAACCGCTGGGAGAACTATGTCCAATATACCCTATCAGACCAACGCCATCATTAATGATGTTTTTTACAGAATCAGTAACCGAAGTTTGAACGGGAGCAGAAGTTGTTTTTTTAATCGTAGTAATGACACGTCCGCCAAATAGAGTATCTTCTATGATATTTTTTAAATTATTCATATAACTCAACAAAGCAAGTTGCTCAGAAGCATTCATTCCTCCCGCAAAATGTATAACTTGTTTTTTCCATTCACTTATCTCAGGATTTTCTGTTTGCTGTAATTTTGTTAGGTAATTGAATACTTGTGTGTTATTGAGTGCAGCAATTCTGCCCGTTGGTATCTCTGGTTTCAGATCGTTGCTGGTATGTAACTTAGCTGTGAGTAATAAATCGCAAGCGGGCCAACCCATGGTAGGGACTAAATTTTGTTCGTAATTGTAATTTTGATTTAAGTATTCATGAGTAATAGCTTTTCCGATAAGGAGTAAATATCGAGGGGAGCTAGGCATACTATCTATTAAATACTTACAAAAACTTTTGATGGATTGAGGGTGCTTGGGAGTACCGTAGCCAAATTGCTCATACAATTCTTCAACATCTGCAAATATCACTTGATAATTGCCACCTAATCCGGTTTCTCTGTATGTCTTGTATTGGCTTGCAGAGGACATTAAAGAAGTGTGTGTAATAATAATAAAAGCGGAATCTTTTGGAGTAGCAAAGTTGGTAAAGTAGCCTGTATTGTTATTTACTTTTTTGACTTGTGCAACATTGATAATTTCGGATGAAGCAGAAAGGTAACATTTCTTTTCTGCACCACTGTTAGGAACTAATACTTTTAATGTATTAGAGATAAATTGGTTGTCTATTCTTTTACGATTGGTAAGATCGTAAAAAATAATTTCATTAAAGGTGCCACCAGAAATATTATTGAGGTAAACAAAGGTTTTGGGAAGAGTGGTATTATCATTCACATAAATCATGCCCTTATTCTGAGATAAAAAATTATTATTGATAGGGTATTTAGCATAGATATAATGAGTGAGAAGCGCTATATCAGAATTGGTAGATGTATAAGCATCGGCTACTAATTCTACATAAGGTCTTATATTGTTGTTAAGTAAGTTAGCATTGATAGTAGCCGTTCTGGCAAAATGATCCCATCCTCCGAATGTACTGTCCCATACAGATATATTAGTACCGGCTCCATCGTACCATTTTACATTGACATGATGATCCTGTAACATCAGATAATCCACGCCAATTCCTGATACAGACCACTTTAAGTAAATAGATAATGGAAGAGATGTGTAAAGATTAGATAATGGAGAAGAAAAGAAAGTGGCATAATTACCCCTAGCGTAACTGAACCCCCAACCCTCGCCTTTGGTATATCTCGCATCACTCATAGCGCTTTGAGTGTATTGAGGAATATAGTTATACTGATTTTTAGGAGCATATATTTGCTCAGTGTAAATATAATTTTCAGGCGATCCGTGGGCAAGAAATGAAGTATCTGTTTCTATACTCATTCGTTGATTGGTGGTAGAGGTATTGTAGGTGATAAAAGCATAAACCGTATCTGTTCTTCCTGGTCCTGATGAACAAACACCTATGTAAGGATTGGGCAATGCAGTAATACTGGTGTATAATAAACTATCCAGAATAAAAGGCATTGGCTCTGCAAATAGTTCAATAAAATCATTGGAATTGAACACTCCATCTTGTTCTCCTTTGATGTAAATGTACTGCTCTTGTCCGTATAAAAAGATTTGTATATTTCTTGGATCTATGCTTTGTATTGGAAAGCCCACATTGGCAAGTGTTGTAGAGTCAATTCTGTAAATACCTTGTTTATAAATAGGAAATTTGTAATACGATTGAGAATAATTTATCCACTCATTACCATATTGCTGAGCAAGTATAATCTGCGAAGGAAGTAGCAACAAGAAAAGCAAAGAGCACTTGAAAAAATTTTTTATGTTTGAAGTATATACTTTCATTTTTTAGGGTTAATATCTATCTTTATAGAGAAGATATTAGAATACAGAGCAATACTTTTATCGCCGATATCAGAAAGGGCGTAGTCAATGGTAAATATTTTGTAATGAACGCCTGCTCCTATGTTGGGTTGAAAGGTAGTGATGTATCCCGTTCCATCAACGTTGATTTGTTTCTGTATATTCCCAAGACCTGCTCTTAAAAAAATCATGTTTTTGTATCCTAATTCTATTCCAATCCTTGGCTCCACACTCCATAAGTTAGTTTTAACGACCGTATTCCTTTTACCATCAAAGGTATTAAACAAATTCACTTCTGATAACAGAGAGAATTTTTTTTTGAAAGTAAAACTTCTTGCTACTCCTAATATGAGAGAAGGGCGAGTGAGCTCCATAGAATTTGTAGGGATTTCATTACCAGTGGCTTGGAGTACTGCTTTTTCATCGTCTGTAAATGAGAAGGACCATGCATTAAAAGTGCCTGTAATATCTTTTGTCATGGCAGCAAATCTCCATTCTTTATAATGATAAGTAGCGGCAGCATCTAATCCAAAGCCCCAGGCGTTAGCAAATGGTCCAATTTTTCGGTATATGACTTTAAAATTGCCACCTAGTAATACCCCTTTTAATGCAGGTATTTTACGGGCATAAGAGAGAAGAAATGCAAGATCGGCAGCATTGAATGAACTCACTTTTGAATAATCAACATTTCCATTGGGATCTACTAAATCCAGTGTATTAGGAATATTATCTATACCAAACCTTAATACGCTGATTGCACCTACACTATTAGAGTCAATAATTTTAGAAGCAGCGATGTAATCATATTTCGCAATACCTGCAAAATATTCGGCGCGCATTAAAGAAAGTTCAATGTTATTTTTTTGCAATAATAACCCCGATGGGTTCCAGTATCCTGCGGTTACATCATTTGTGCTGGCTATAATACTATTTGCCATACCCAGTGCACGGGCACTCACACCTATATTTAGAAATTCATTGCAGTATTTTTGTGACCATAACAAGTTCAATAAAGAATGAGTCAAAATAAATGTAAGGAGCAACTTTTTCATAAGCCCAAATTTAAATAAATTATTTTAATAAAACGAAAAATATTCAGTAAAATTGTAAGAGAAAGAATAATAACCCCTATATGTGCTATTAATCTTTTACTTCCATCATTTTTACCAACTTTTTACTTAAGAAGAAAAGGATAAGTGATGCTATACCCGATATTATAACAAAAAGCATAAAAAATTCATAGGCACTGGATATGTCAAACATTAAAAAGCGAGTCGACTCTATTAAACCCGTTTCTGGATTTTGAATAGGATATAATTTACTGAGCATACCTGCGAAATCATTTGCCATAGCGGTGCTCATAAACCATATACCCATCAGTAAAGAAGCCAGTCTTACGGGGGCTAACTTGGCTACCATAGACAAACCAATAGGAGAAAGACAAAGTTCACCTAAGGTATGCAGAACATACATGGAGAATAACCAAAACATACTTACCTTTTCTTCGGCGGTTACACCTTTTACTCCAAAAGCAATGATCAGATAGCCAATACTGAGTAAGAATAGGCCTATGGCTTGTTTGAGAGGAGAGGGCGGCTCTGTGTTTCTTTGTCCTAAATAGGTCCATAATGTAGCGAACAAAGGTGCAAATAGGATGATAGCTAATGGATTGACAGATTGAAAATAACTGGCGGGCATTTCCCAACCAAAAATTACCCTGTCGGTTTGTCTGTCAGCAAAAAGAGTGAGAGAAGCGCCTGCCTGTTCAAAAGCCGCCCAGAAAAATATTACAAAAAAAGCAATGATGTAAATCACCGTGATTCTGGATTTTTCGGAAGGTGTAAGTGTGGGATCTGTAATAATAAAACCTGCCGCAGGTATAGATGTACCAAATATGATAGTACTTACGAAATTATGTTTTGTAAAAGGGATTAAAAAGTAAAATACAAATAACAATACTAAATAAACCAACAGCCATGTTGCCACTC
>DAHXOV010000216.1 GCA_027364695.1 bacterium | reverse complement strand
AAGTGGCCCAAAACGGAAGAAGATGAGCACTCATGATAACAATGGATATAGCTCATCCCGATATTTTTGAATTTGTAACCATCAAACAAGATTTAAAAAAAGTAACTGGTGCTAATATCTCTGTTCGCCTTTCAGATGAGTTTATGATTGCTGTAAAAGATGATAAAGAATTTACTTTGAGATTTCCCATTGACGCTCCCAACCCAAAACACACTAAAAATATTAAAGCAAGAGAACTGTGGAATACCATTATTAAATGTGCTCATAATACAGCAGAACCAGGGCTTATTTTTTGGGATAGACAACATCACTATTCCACTTCTTCTGTCTATCCTGGATTTAAAAATGTATCTACCAATCCATGCTCAGAAATTGCCATGCAAGGTGGAGATAGCTGCAGATTGATGGCGCTGAACTTATATTCTTTTGTAGATAATCCCTTTACCAAAGAAGCAAAATTCAATTTCAAAAAATTTGAAGAAGTCGTTTATTATGCTCAAAGATTAATGGATGATTTGGTAGACCTGGAATTAGAAGCCATTGAAAAAATCCTGAAAAAAGTAGAGTCAGACCCTGAATCGGATGATATTAAAAGCGTAGAAATAAACACATGGAAATTGCTTTATGAAACAGGAAAAAGAGGCAGAAGAACAGGATTAGGATTTACAGCACTAGCCGATTGTTTGGCTGCATTAAATATTCAATTTGACAGCAACGAAGCGTTGTATGCAGTTGAACAAATTATGAAGACCAAATTATACAGCGAATTTGAAAGCAGCATAGATATGAGTATAGAGCGTGGAAAATTTGATGTATTTGACCAAAAATATGAAAATCAATCAGAATTTATTCAAATGATGAAAGAAGCATTCCCTGAACTTGCAGAAAGAATGATGAAACACGGCAGACGAAATATTTCTATTAGTACAGTAGCCCCTACAGGCACACTGAGTATTCTTACACAAACATCATCAGGCATAGAGCCCGTATTTTTATTAAGTTACAAAAGAAGAAAAAAAGTAAACCCATCGGATAAAAATGTAAAAATTGATTTTGTTGATCCATTGGGAGACGCTTGGCAGGAATTTGATGTATATCATCCAAAACTAAAAGAATGGATGAATATCACAGGTGAAAAAGATATTGCAAAAAGCCCTTATTATGGCTCTACAGCGCCTGAAATTGATTGGATTAAAAGAGTAAAATTACAAGCAATCGTTCAAAAATATACTACACATAGTATCAGTTCCACCATCAATTTGCCATCTGATGTATCCGTAGAAAAAGTAGGAGAGATTTACTTAGAATCATGGAAAATGGGACTCAAAGGTATTACCGTCTATCGTGATGGATCAAGAACAGGCGTACTCCTATCTAATAATAACACAGATAAAAAAGAACCCCATGTAAAAAGACCAAAATTACTTGAAGCGGAAGTAGTAAGATTTCAGAATAAAAATGAAAAATGGATAGCAGTGGTAGGTATATTAAATAATAAACCTTATGAGATATTTACAGGAAAAGCAGAAGATGCTTTCAGTTTGCCTAACTATGTAACAAAAGGATGGGTGATCAAAATAACTACTGAAGATGAAAACCAAAGATACGATTTTCAATACATGGATAAAGATGGATATAAAGTCATTATTGAAGGACTATCCAGGTCATTTGACAAAGAGTATTGGAATTATGCTAAACTTATTTCCGGTATTCTGAGGCAAGGTATGTCGCTTCCAAAAGTTGTAGAATTAGTGGAATCCTTAAATTTTTATAATGACAACATCAATAGTTGGAAATACGGCGTAGCTCGCGCGCTAAAGAAATTTATTCCTGATGGAACAAAAGCAGATAAAGTATGTCCATCTTGTGGCGACCCTGAGGGATTGATATACGAAGAAGCTTGTCTGAAATGTAAAAGTTGTGGCAACACAAAGTGTGGATAAAAATTCTCTATAACACTTTACTCCTGATAAAAGAAAAAAACATATTTTGACACAATGATTTTTTGTGATACGGGGCTTGGTTAATATTTAAAAGATCAGAAATAGTACAGTAATTTATATTTTCAATAGATTTTATTTATTAAATTTACCATTTGAATAAATTTTATCTATATGAACATACAGCAGTTAGAATACATTGTTGCACTTTATCAATATGGCAATTTTGCTAAAGCAGCAGAAAAATGCTTTGTTACACAACCCACCTTATCAATGATGATAAAAAAAATAGAGGAGGAACTTGATATTATTATCTTTGATAGGAATAAAAACCCTGTTGAACCAACAG
Source organism: bacterium (assembly GCA_027364695.1). GTDB lineage: Bacteria > Bacteroidota > Bacteroidia > B-17B0 > Aurantibacillaceae > BPGX01. Next base: position 5,456 of record DAHXOV010000216.1, on the reverse strand, counting down.
ATGACGGATTGAAAATCATTCAACAATCACAAAAAATATTAAGTGAAATTGAACTGCTTAAACTACTGGCTAAAGAAGACAAAACAATCACAAAAGGGAAATTAAAAATAGGCATTATTCCCACTATTGCACCATATCTGCTTCCTTTATTTTTAAATTCTTTTGCTAAAAAATACCCTGAAATTCTACTTGAAATTCAAGAAACGACAACTGCTGAGATCATTGAACAATTACACAAAGGCATTATTGATATTGGTATTCTGTCTACACCATTAGAAGATAGTTCATTGTTGGAAAAGAAACTGTTCATAGAAAGATTTTTTGTTTATACATCCGATAAGATATTACGAAAAAAGAAAAACATCTCATTAAAAGAACTGAAGAAACAATCATTATGGCTATTGAGAGAAGGTCATTGTTTTAGAAATCAGATATTAGAAATTTGCCAACCACAAAATTCAAACTCGATACAATTTATTGCAGGTAATTTAGATACTATTATTAAACTTATTGACTTCCATGGAGGAACCACTGTGATTCCTGAATTGATGTTGAAATATCTGTCTAAGGAACAAATAAAAAAAGTATTACCTTTTGAAAAGCCCATACCTGCAAGAGAAATCAGTATGGTACAAAACAAATTGTTTATTAAAGAGCATTTGATTAATACGCTTTACGACCATATCATTTTCGTGATGAAAGATGAACTACAAGACCATAAGAAAATAAAACTCATTCACCCATAGATGAAAAATTTTTTGTTTACTTTTAGCCCCAACATCTTTTATGCGTCTGGCAGTTATTGATATGGGAACCAATACTTTTAATTTGCTGATAGCGGACTGTTTTTCAAATTATTTTTCTGTTTTATATTCAGATAAATACTCTGTAAAACTTGGGCAGAGGCTGAGAGATAAACATATCATAAGTGAATATAGATTAAACAAAATCATTCAGACATTAAGTGCATTTTTAAACGAAATAAAAAAACACTCGGCACATAAAATCATTGCCGTTGCTACCTCATCCATTCGTACTGCTCAGAATCAAAATGAGGTGTTAATGACTATTAAAGAAAAATTAAACATAGATGTACAAGTAATAGATGGAGAAAGAGAAGCGCAACTGATCTGTTACGCCAACCAATATGCAATAAAAATGGGCGCAGAGCCGCATCTCATTATGGATATTGGAGGAGGTAGCACAGAGTTTGTCATTGCCAATCAGTATCAGGTTTTTTGGAAACATAGTTTTTTATTGGGTATGGCAAGATTAATAGACGAAATAAAACCCAATGACCCCATTCATTCATCCGATATTGATTTAATATACAATTATTTAGATAAAATGCTCTATCCATTAAAAGAAAGTGTCAATAAGTATTATCCAAAAAATTTGATTGGTTCCTCAGGTGTTTTTGACTCAATTGTAGAAATGATTGATGCAAATATCCGCGCTGTAAAAAAATCAAACAGCGCTTGTGAGATAAGCATAAACGATTTTTATACCATTTACAATCAACTTATTCCTTTATCTTATGAAGAAAGATTAAAATTTAAAGGTCTTATACCAATGCGTGCGGATATGATTGTTGTATCTCTTGTTTTAATAGATTATGTTTTGAAGAAATATTCAATAGAAAAAATAAAAATCTCCTTTTATTCATTAAAAGAGGGAGTCGTTATTGAAGAAATAAACAAAGTCAATCCGGATTTTTTTCTTTATTAAATCACAATGAATTTATTGATGCGTAAAAAATTTTGCACAAGAAAATAACCATTCATAAAAAAATGATAACATTTTTTCCACATCTTACTTTTTATCAAAAAAAACAATGACTTTTATCATATTTTCCTTTTATTTGCGCAAAAATGTAATTATGAAAAAATTTTTTATGTTTTTATTCTTTGTTGGAGCAACCTCTTTTGCACAACTTAATTTTTATGAGGGGTATATAATTACAGACAAAGAAGATACAATAAAAGGAGAAATTAAAGTCAATCCAAAAAAGGAATTATCTCTTTTTGCAAAGATTATGTTCAAAGACCAGCAAGGAATTACAAAAACCTACAAGCCCAATAAAATAAATGGATTTGGTTATTTTAATAAAGAAAATAAAAAATGGCACTACTTTATTTCTGTTCATGAAAGTGAACCACAATTCTATAAAATAATACTTCAACATCCTGTGACTATATACGAATATCAATTTGAAGATATGAAAGTGGGAGGAGATTTTTATACATCTAAACAATACTACATCAAACACAACAACGATTACATACGTCTTAAATCCAATAAGCTAAAAAAACAACTTTCTGAGTATATTGATAACCCCGATGTACTCACAGAGATAGATAAAATGGAAGAGATAGATATTGATAAATTATCTGCGTTGCTGGAAAAATATTATTCTAAATCCTCTTCCTAAAGTAAAAGCACTAAAAACCTTTGTCTTTTTTCAATTTCATTAGATTGGTAAGTATTCTTCTTTCTCATTGTAAAATTATCCTATCCCTTTTACATATTTTCATTAAATTTCAGCATTAAAAAAATCTAAGTTAAACTTAAAAATATATGCTCACACTGCCTGTTGAAAAAAAGATTTTTTTGGTAGATGCAATGGCTTTGATCTACCGCTCTTATTTTGCTCTTATTCGGAACCCACTTATCAATTCAAAAGGACTCAATACCTCTGCATCTTTTGGATTTACAAATTCTTTGCTTTATGTTTTAAAAAATGAACGACCCTCTCATATCACTATTGCTTTTGATACCAAAGCCCCTACAGAACGGCATATTCAATTCAAAGCGTATAAAGCCCAAAGACCCGAAACACCCGAAGATATTTTGAATAACTTACCATACATTCATAAAATAATAGAAGGACTGAATATACACTCCATACTTTTAGATGGCTACGAAGCCGATGATATTATAGGCACTATGGCACTGCAACTCAGTCAACAAAACCTTACGGTTTACATCATGTCTGCTGATAAAGATTATGGGCAATTACTAAATGAACATATATTTTTATACAAACCAGGAAGAAGTGGCGAAGATTCCGAAGTGTTAGACACAAAAAAAACATGCGACAAATGGCAAATACAACACCCACATCAGATCATTGACATATTAGGACTGATGGGCGACACCTCCGACAATATTCCTGGAGTACCAGGTATAGGTGAAAAAACAGCCGCTCAACTTATTCAGCAATTTCAAAGCATGGAAAATATTTATCAAAATATAGACCAGATAAAAGGTAAATTAAAAGACAAACTCATTCAAAACAAAGAACAAGCGCTTTTATCTAAACAACTGGCCACCATCAATACAAATGTCCCAATCAATTATTCTACAAATGACCTAAAAATGCAGCCTGTCAATAAAGAAAAACTACTGGAAGTATTCAAAGAACTGGAATTTAAAAAATTAGCTATACAAGTACTGGAATGGGGAAAAGAAACACAAAAAGAACAACTCAGTTTATTTCAAAACACAGAATATGTCCCATCGGATGTAAACATAAACTTTGATGACCACACAACTTTTTTAAATATAATGGACATTAATGACGTGGAACATCATTATCATTACATAGACAGCACTCACCACGAAAAATTTAAAGAGTTGATGAATGAACTGCACCATTCGCCAATACTTGCCTTTGATACAGAAACCACTCAATTGAATCCCCTGCTTGCACGTATAGTAGGCATGTCTTTTTCTACACATCCTCATAAAGCATACTATATTCATTTATTCAATAACCCACATACCGAAAACCTGTTACATTATTTAAAATCTTTTTTTCAAGATAAAAATAAGATACTTGTAGGACAGAACATTAAGTACGATTATCACATTCTTAAAAATCATGATATTGAAATATCCTCTCAGCTATGGGATACAATGGTGGCTCATTTCTTACTAGACCCAGACGACAATAAACATAATTTGAATTATTTATCTGAAAAATACTTGAACTATTCACCTATTAAAATAGACACATTGATTGGAAATAAAAAAGATGGACAATTGAGCATGAGTTTGTTAGATGGCAATGAAATAAAGGACTATGCCGCAGAAGATGCCGATATTGCTTTGCAGTTAAAAAACAACTTTTCTGAGAAATTAAAACAAAATAATCTACAAAATATTTTTGAAAAAATAGAAATGCCGCTGATTCCCGTACTAGTGGAAATGGAAAGAAATGGTGTAAAATTAGATACCCGCTTTTTAAAACAACTCTCAAACCAAATAGAACATCAACTATCTGAAATAGAAAGAAAAATATATCAACTTGCAGGAATGTCTTTTAATATCGCTTCACCAAAACAAGTGGGCGAAGTACTTTTTGATCACCTGAAAATAGCCGAAGCACCTAAAAAAACAAAAACAGGACAATATGCTACGAGTGAAGATATTTTACTAAAACTGAAACACCATCATCTCATAGTAGAAGAAATTTTAAACCATAGAGAACTGAATAAACTTAAAAATACTTATGTGGACGCATTACCGAAAATGATCAACACACACACACAACGTTTACACACTACCTTTAACCAAACAGTAGCCGCCACAGGCAGATTAAGCAGCGAAGAACCCAATCTACAAAACATACCTGTACGATCTGAACTGGGACAACAAGTCCGCAAAGCATTCATAACTTCTGATGATGAACATGTCTTACTCAGTGCTGATTATTCACAAATAGAACTGAGAGTAGTAGCACAACTGAGTAAAGATGAATATATGATAAACGCTTTTCAACAAAACAAAGACATTCATTTAGCCACTGCTGCAAAAATTTATGGTGTAGATGAAGCACAAGTAACAAAAGAAATGCGACACAAGGCAAAGAGCGTCAATTTTGGAATTATTTATGGACAAGGACCTTTTGGATTGGCAGAGTCATTGAGTATTTCACGCACAGAAGCAAAAAATTTGATACAAAATTATTTTGAAAAATATCCGAGCATTAAAAAATTAATGGATAAATTCATTGAACTTGCAAGAGAAAAAGGATACACAGAGACACTCTTAGGTAGAAAAAGATGGTTACCAGATATTCGTTCTGCCAATGCCAATGTTCGCGCCAATGCAGAAAGAATGGCCATCAACACACCAGTGCAAGGCACTGCCGCTGATATGATCAAGATAGCCATGATTAATATCTGTCAGAAATTAAAACAAACACATTTAAAGACAAAAATGTTATTACAAATACACGATGAGTTATTATTTGAAGTGCCCTACAATGAGACAGAGCAAGTAAAAAAAGTGGTGGAACACGAAATGAAATATGCATTAAAATTAGATGTGCCTGTTGTAGTTAATATAGGTATAGGAAAAAAGTGGCTGGATGCTCATTAAAAATAAAATATATGAATATCGCTTTGTATGCAAGAAACACAATGGCTAACAAACCTGAATATGTATTAGCC
>DAHXOV010000215.1 GCA_027364695.1 bacterium | reverse complement strand
TGACAAAGCTGCAAGAAAAAAAAATATTGTATTATTTAATGAATTAGGACTAGATCCGGGAATAGACCACGCTTCCGCTATGAAAATCATTGATGAAATACACGCTCAAGGAGGAAAAATAATCACCTTTCACTCCTATTGTGGTGGGCTGGTAGCACCCGAAAGCAATGATAATCCGTGGGGATATAAAATTAGTTGGAATCCAAGAAATGTAGTTATGGCAGGCAACAGTACCACCGAATACCTTGCTGGCGGAAAAACAAAGCTATTACCTTATCAAAGATTATTTGAAGCATTTCAAAACATTCAAATAGACAATTTTATCTTTGACGCTTATGCCAATAGAAACAGCATACAATACATAGATGCGTATAAAATATATGAAGTAAAAAATATATTAAGAGGCACTTTAAGATACGAGGGTTTTTGTAAAGCGTGGAATGTCATGGTAAATCTTGGATTAACAGATGATAATATGGTGATTGATAATTTAAACAACATATCTTATAAAGAATGGGTAGAAATGTTTTTACCCACAGGAGAAGAAAATACAAAAGAAAAACTTCAAAAAATATTTGATAATAGAATAGATGAAAAAGTTTTTGAAAAATTAGAATATCTCAACTTGTTTTCTGACGAGAAAATTCAACCGCCATTCAAAGGCACTTCTGCGATGATATTACAATCTATCATGGAAGAAAAATTAAAACTTCATCCAAATGATAAGGACTGGACAGTAATGTATCACTATTTTGAATATGAATTAAATGAAAAAAAATATAGTTTAGAATCTTATTTTGAAGATAAAGGCAAAGATAATATCTATACCTCTATGGCTAAAACGGTGGGCTTACCACTAGGAATTACAGTTACCAATTATTTACTAGGAAAAATCAATGTCTCAGGCGTCCAAATACCTACTATCCCTGAGATTTATGTTCCTTTATTAGAAGATCTAAAGAACTTTGGAATAGTATTTAAAGAAAAAATATATAACCATTAACAATTATTTGCGTAAAATGTGCTACCTTTGTCAATAAAAATAAATATGCCTAAAAAATATGTACTTTTACTTATCTTATTTTCACATTTTTTTAATACTTCTGCACAAAATACATTGTACTGGATTGGTGGCAGTGGAAAATGGAATGATCCACAACATTGGTCATACAGCAGCGGAGGTAAATCAGCCAATACCATTCCCAAGGCTCATACAAATGTAATCATTGACGATGCTTCGGTGAATACACCGGCTCTTATCGAATTGTTAGCCAATTATCAAGTAGGAAGTATAAAAATTACCACCTTCCAAAAAATTTATCTTAATATCTCTGTGAGTTCTCAATTAATCATTAACAACCATCTGTCTATTGGTTACAATACTCATATATCAACCACAAATCCAATTCTCATCAACCATCAAAACAATAGTACAGCCATTGTAAATACAGGAGGAGCAAGCATAGATGGAGAAATGATCATAAAAGGCAATAAATTTATTTTGGAACAAGTATCAGCCAAAAAAATAAATATAGACGCAAAGCAAATTCAATTACAAAAATCATACATAGAAACAAAAGAACTTGTCATTAGCCCAACTACCCAAAAAATAATTTCTGATCATTCAGTCATTAAATCAGACCGCTTTGTTATTACATCTTCTACTCAATGGCAGGCCATCAAAACTCATATCCTTACCAAGAATGACATCCCTCAAAATATCTTTACAGAAAACTCTGAGTACAAAGTATATAACCCAGATCAAATTGCTGCTTGTAGTGTTACCCTTACAGGTTATCCCATTTCATGTGCAAATGCATGTGATGGAAAATTAGTATTAAATGTAGATTTTTCAACCTGCGTAGGTGTTACACCTCCATATACTTTAGATTGGAGTAATTCCTCCTGTACGCCATCACCTACACTTACTACTATTTTAGGCTCGGGAACATATACTGTGAACGGTGTTTGTGCATGTGGTAATGCCTATGTCGTATGGATCTACGACTCCGGCGGAAATCTGGTTGCCATTTCTAACAATGCCAATGTTACAGGCCCATCTTTAATAGGATTCAATGTTACATCTCTCACACAACCAAATTGTTTTGGACAATGTAATGGATCAATAACAGCCATTGTTTCTGGTGGAACCCCTACATCCCCTGGCAATACTTATACCACAGTGATAAATGGTAGTACCACATACACCAATGTACCCCAAGGTTCGTCTTATACTTATACTAATTTGTGTGCAGGTACTCACACATTTGTTGTAACAGATGCCAATGGATGTTCAAGAACTTTTACAGTCAATCTTCCACAGCCCGCTTCGCTTTTAGCCAATGGCAGCTTTACTAATATTACATGTTTTGGGGCTTGTAATGGAGCCGTACAGGTGTCTCCATCAGGAGGAACACCTAGCTATACAGTTAACTGGAGCACAGGGGCCACCAATACCAATGTTATCAATGGATTATGCAATGGTGTATAT
>DAHXOV010000172.1 GCA_027364695.1 bacterium | reverse complement strand
CCTCTATTATATCTTTAGTGCGAATGCGTTCAAAGGGCTTGTTGATAAGGTAAGCTGCATTGTTTATCAAAATATCTAAATGAAAGTTTTTTTTATCAAGATATTGTTGACACTGTTGAATGGTATTATTATCTTTTATATCACCCTGGATAAATTTTAAATTTTGATGAGAAAAATTTAGTGTGTTTCGGGATATGGCTATGACGGTGTGTGCATTGCAGAGATATTTGGTGATTTCAATACCTATACCTTTTGATGCCCCCGTTAGGAGTATAATCATGATTTTTGTAAATTTGTGGCTAATTTAGATATCTTTATGCTTGAAATAAAAATTAAATTAAGGTGTTTTTTGTTGATGACTAGCTTTATTATTCTATCAAAAGAAATTTATTTTTCTCAGAATGATAGTACATACTTTCAGATACCACAAAAAGATAAAGTACAAAAAGAGAGGAATTTTGATTGGGCGGAAAAGATGAGTGTAGGCGGAAATTTTGCTTTCCTTGCCTCGCAGAGATATACATACATAGATATTTCGCCTTTGATTGGGTACAGGCTTTCAAAGATGATATTGATAGGAGCGGGGCCTGTCTATACTTATTATAATGAACGTCTGGGTGGAATTTCGTATAAATTTGATATGTATGGATTGAGAATGATGGGGCGATTGTATTTTTTAGAGAACTTTTTCTTGCAGACAGGCTGGGACAAATTAAACAGAAGTATTTATGTTCTTCAAAATAATACATTGCAAGAGAGCAGAATATGGATAGATAATGTTTGGATAGGAGGAGGAATAAGGTATCCTGTTGGAGCTGGAAGTTATATGTTTTCATCCTTGTTGTACAATTTAAATCAAAATAATTATTCTCCTTATCCTAATCCTTTTTTGCAGGTGGGTTTTATTGTAGGTTTTTGATAGAAAGCGCCAAACAGAACCAATTTGATATTTTGCATTTTGTTTCTTGTTACAAGAAGCGAGTTTATTTTTTAATGGGTTAAGATAAAAAAGAGGCTGATGAGAGTGAATGTAAGTGATGAATACAAGCGTATAAAAAGTATTTTTTGATGGGGTAATGGTATATTTTTATCATATTTGCGGCTAATTAAATTTTTGTTTTATGATTAGAAAAATTTTAGTGGGCGTGGATTTTAGTGAGCATAGCAAGTTCGTGGTAAAGTATGTAAGTCAGCTAGCTCATAAATTGTCGGCGGATGTTACTTTAATACATACTTATACTTTGCCTATTGTGAATTTTGAGACAGGTTATATTCCACCTATGGATGATATTCAGAAGGAAGCAGAAGCAGAAATGAAAGTGCTATTAGATCAATTTTCTGGGTATAAGTTTAACACCATTGTTAAGATGGGTTTTGCGTCGGAAGTAATACTGGATATAGCAGAGAGCCAAGGTTTTGATTTGATAGCAGTCGGTATAATGGGTCATGGTTTTTTGAAAGAAAAGTTGATTGGTAGTACGGCTTACGAGTTGAGCAGAGATAGCAAAGTGCCCGTTTTGGTGATTCCGAAGAACGCAGTGTATGAAGAGATAAAGAAAGTAGCTTTTGCCTGTGATTTTCATCATGATTTGATGGGTTCAGATTTGTATTTAAAGGTGAAAAACATTGTACAGTACTTAGGATGTGAATTGGAGATAGTCAGTGTGTTGAGTGATGAGAAAGAAGCAGATGTAAAATTTGCGGAGGGCTATTTTTATTTAGAGAAAAAATTGGATCATATTCCACACCAACATTTTTTTGTTACCCATAAGCACGCAGCGGAGGGAATATTAGAATATATTAAAGTAAGGAAGAGTCATTGGATCATTATATCTCCATTGAAGCATAGTTTATTTGAAAACTTATTCAAAGAGAGTGTAACCAAAGAAATTGTATTTCATAGTCCCGTTCCAGTATTAGCACTACATGAATAAGTATAAGTATTTACTTTTAAATTGATTAAATAATATGGAAAATAAAGAAATGGATGGTGGGAATGATATTAAAGTAGACTTGCCATTTTACAATTTGTTTTTGAATGCTGGTTATGTGGCAGGAAATAATACTGCGGGTAAATATGTTTTAACTATTATCTTGACGATATTGGCTTATTTTACTTATCAAGTTTTTATGGGAGCAGTATTGTTGTTTTTTGCGATGCAGAACGGTATTGATATTACTCATCCGGAAACATTGGCTAAAAGCTTGATGAATCCTGATGCTTTGGGGATTTCAAAGAATTTTATGTTAGTACTTTTATTAGGAATGTTTGTATTTACTTTTGTGAGTTTTTATTATAGCGTAAAAAGGATTCATCAAAAAAGATTCATTTCTATTATCACGGCTTATCCTAACATAAGATGGGGGCAGATATTATTTGCCTTTTTGGTGTGGGGAGGTATTTTTTTGCTGATGTTTGGTATAGACTATTTTTGGATTTCAAGGCAGAATTATGTATTCAATTTTCAATGGGAAAAATTTGTGATACTTTTTTTGATCACTGTTTTGTTTTTACCCGTTCAGACCTCTTTTGAAGAGATATTTTTTAGAGGTTATTTGATGCAAGCGCTGGCATTATTGTCAAAAAATGCTGTTTTTTCTTTATTATTTACTTCTTTGTTATTTGGATTGGCACACATGAACAATCCCGAAGCAGATAAATTTGGAGCATGGGTGATGTTGCCTTATTATTCACTGTTTGGTTTATTTTTGGGGCTTTTGGCATTATGGAATAATGGTTTAGAACTTTCTATCGGCATTCATGCTGCAAATAATATACTGTCTGCATTGCTTATTACTTCTAAAAGCACGGTGCTTCAAACAGATGCTATTTTTGTAATGAAAGATGAAAATCCTGTCAATGATTTTATTCTGTGGATATTTGGAGCAATAGTGGCAATATCTGTTTTTCAATATAAGTACAGGTTCAAAGAACATTTTAGATTATTAAAATAATTGATAATGAGAAAATATTTTTTCTTCTTTTACTTACTTTTCTTTACTGGGCTTGTCTTTGGGCAAAAGAACGTATATTATGAATACTATGTTGATTTGGTCAATGTAGAAGAAGATAAAGTAAAAGTGAATATGACGCCGCCTACATTAGATAAGGATACAATGGTGTACTGCTTTCCTGCTGTGGTACCTGGAACCTACGAGAAATATGATTTTGGAAGATTTATCAGTAATTTTTATGTCTTACCCAAAAAAGACAAGGAAGTATTTATAAAAAAACTGGACGATAATTGTTATCAGATTTTTCCTGCTGAAAATGTGGAAAAAATATCCTATGAAGTGTCTGATACTTGGAATAAAGATATGAATGGAACGAAAGTATTTGAGCCAGCAGGAACTAAAATAGATGCAGGAAAATTATTTGTAATAAATAATTTTGGATTTTATGGATATTTTAGAAATATGGAAAAAAATCCTGTAATAGTGCATTATACCAAGCCCGATAATTTTTATCCTGCTACTGCATTGAGCACATATACTTGCACCAAGAACAATGATGTATTACAGTATTCAAGTTATCATGAATTGGTGGACTGTCCTGTCATATATTCTTTGCCCGACACTACTACTTTGAATATTCAAAATGCTAAAATTTTAATTTCTTGCTACTCTCCTAATCAAAAGATAAATTCAGCATATATTGCATCTGTTTTACGTCATTTATTAATGGCCTTATCTGATTTTTTTGAAGGAAAATTACCTGTAGATAAGTACGCTTTCTTGTACTATTTTGCGGATGAGCCCACCCTTACAGGATCTATGGGAGCTTTAGAACATAACCAATCGTCATTGTATGTCTTTCCTGAACTGGATAGCTCTCAAATGGCACCATCCATCAAAGATGTTTCTTCACACGAATTTTTACATATACTTACACCTTTGACCATACATTCAGAAGAGATAGAGTATTTTGACTATACACAACCCAAGATGAGTCAGCACCTGTGGTTGTATGAAGGAACGACGGAATACCATTCACATTATCTGCAAGCCATAGAGGGCTTGATTACGCCGGATGAATTTACTCAGGTTATTATAGAGAAAATTCAGGATTCAGAGGATTTTAATGACACCATGTCTTTTACGAAGATGAGTGAGCATGTGTTAGAACCTTACTATCATAAGAATTACAATAATGTGTATGCGAAAGGAGCATTGATAGCAATGTGTTTAGATATATTGATATTAAAGGAAAGTAATGCACAGTATAATTTGAGAAAATTACTTTTAGATTTAGGTAAAAAGAAGTATGGCAAATCAAAGCCATTTGTAGACGACTCTTTGTTCTATGAAATAGAAAAAATGACCTACCCATCAGTAGGCAAATTTTTAAATCAATATGTTGCAGGGAGCAAGCCCTTACCACTCTCTACAATGCTTTCTTATGTGGGTCTGGATTACTATAAAGAAAAAGTAACAAAAGAAATTACGATGGGAGGAATGGAGGTGCGTGTCAACGAGAAGGATCAGATATATATATCCTCTATAGAAAGGATAGATGAATTTGGAAAACAATTTGGGTTTAAAGTGGGAGATATTTTGTTTTCTTTTAATAATAGGTGGATGTCCTTAGAGAACATAGAGGAGATATTAAATGATTTTTTTAATACCGCCAAAGAGAAAGACCCTGTTTTTTTTGAAATAATAAGAGCAAATAAAAAAGGACAAAATAAATTGGTAACACTGAAAGGAAAAATAAAAAAAGTGCAAAAGATAGAAAAAAATGTAATAGAAATAAACCAGAATACCAATGAGCAACAAATGTATTTGTTGAAAAAATGGCTGCTCAATGAATAGTATTTCCCTTGAAATAGCCGAACTGTTGAATAAAAAATTAAAGCAATATAAAGTTTTGGATTTTATCAAAGAAGATCCGATAACTGTTCCTCACTTGTTTACAAATCTATACGACATTGAGATAGCTGGCTTTTTGACAGCATTGATTTCGTGGGGAAATAGAAAAAGTATCATACAATCTGGTATCCGTTTAATGAAACTGCTCAATCACCAACCATATTATTTTGTGATGAATTATTCTAAAACAGATGATAAGATATTGCGGCAGTTCTATTATAGAACATTTCAACCCTCAGATAGTATTTTTTACATCAGGTCTTTAAATCACTATTACAAAAAGTATGATAGTTTAGAAGAAGTATTTAAAAAGCGAAGCATCTTAGACGGTATAGCAGAATTGAGAACCTCTTTATTGCAGGTCAGACATGTAAAAAGAAATGAAAAGCATTTGCCCGATGTAAAAAAGGAGAGTGCGGCTAAAAGAATAAACATGTTCTTACGATGGATGGTAAGAAAGGATAATATTGATTTTGGCTTATGGAAAAGCATATCGCCATCTGATTTACTTATTCCATTGGATGTACATACAGTGAGAACTTCTTATTCATTAGGTTTATTGAAAAGTAATAAAGCTCATTTACAGAACGTTATTCATCTGACTTCTTTATTAAAAACATTAGATGAAAAAGATCCGGTGAAATATGATTTTGCTTTGTTTGGCATAGGAAGATATGAAAAAAAGAACAAGACGATTGAAATATTTTGAGGTGCAGAGCTTAATAT
>DAHXOV010000092.1 GCA_027364695.1 bacterium | reverse complement strand
TGCATATTCAATATTGGTTTAGAAAATAGCCTATCGTATTTCTTTGATATAGTTTAATTTTTTTGTTCTTCATTATTGATGAAATGAGATGATTTAGTAATGGTTCCATTTTCATCATAGTATTTCCATATGCCATTTTTTACATAATCATTGAGGTCTTTTCTATAATTCAGAGCTCCCTCTTCTTTAATATTTCCATTTTCGTAGTATTCTTTGTAAGAATATATTTTTAATTTTTTATCATTTAATTCCATTGTTAGTTTAGGTTTTGAATTGGAATAATTAATCATTCTTTTGATTATATATCCATCTTTTTTATCTATCTCTTCGTCTATTTCTATGGAGCCATTTTCAAAGAAATCCTTTTGTTTTATTTCTGTGCTTTCATAATAAGTAATCTCTGATCGCATTTGTCCATTTTGGTAATAGGTGGCTAATTTGCATCTTAGATTATCAATAGCAATAAGTTCTCTTTCTAAATTTCCGTTTTCCCAATAATTTTTGAATACTTTAATTTGTCCATCTATATAAAATCCACGGTGTAAGAGTTTTCCACTGGCATAATAATCTTCTTGCCAGCTTTGGGCGTTGTATCCTACTTTGTTGTATTTAATAGAGTCGCCACCCATACATGGCACTAGTTTATTGTATAAAATTATCCCATATTCTGCATCTACTACTTCCTCTTGAGTGGGCTTATAAAGCTCTTTCGGCTTAATAATATTTTGGGAAAAAAGTATATTATATGATAAAACAAAAAAAATGAAGCACTTCCAAGACATTTAAAAATTTTTGCAATAAATATAAGTAAAGATAATGACATGAACAAAAAAATGTTGTAAGGATTGATAGGCTAATGAAGATACCTGTGTTTGGTTAACTACTTATTTCCCCACAGATATTATGTGAGATAAGATGTTTTACTTTTTCTGTATTTTTTTCTGTGCCTAATAAATACATAAGTTTTGTGATGCTGGCTTCCAAGGTCATATCTTTTGCACTTACTAAACCTATTTCTTTTAGGTATTTGCTGGTTTCATATTTACCTTGCTCTACGCTGCCTTGCAGACATTGTGTAACATTCAATAGTAGGATATTTTTTTCAGTTAGGGACTTTAGCCAATCTAAAAAAGTTTTGTGAGTAGGGGCATTACCTGCACCATAAGTTCTAAGTATGAGCGCTTTGAAATCAATATTAGAAAATTGTTTTTTGATGATTTCAAAATCAATTCCAGGAAATAAATGTAAGACCGCTATCTGATGACAGAGAGGTGTATGTATATTTAAATTCTTTTCTGTTATGTTTTTCCACAAGGCATTGTAGTTGTATTCAATATCAATACCTGCTTCTGCAAGAGGAGGGTAATTAGGGGATTGGATGGCATCAAAGTGATTAGCACTGTATTTGATAGATCTATTCCCTCTGTATAGTTTGTATTCAAAATAAATGGCTACTTCCTGAACCATGGGCAAGTTGTTATGGTCTTTATCAGCTGCTATTTGTATAGAAGTAATGATGTTTTCTTTTCCGTCGGTACGAAGCACGCCAATGGGTAATTGAGAACCAGTGAGGATAATGGGTTTGTTCAGGTTTTCAAGCATGAAACTCAAAGCAGAAGCTGTGTAAGCAATGGTATCGGTTCCGTGTAAAATCACAAATCCATCATAATCTTCGTATCGTTCTTTGATTAACTTTACAATTTTTATCCACAAATCAGGAGAGAGGTTGGAGGAGTCAATAGGTTCAAAAGTGTGTGTATGAATGATAATGTCAAATTTTTTTAATTCAGGAATATGAAGAGAAAGATGATTAAAGTCCAGTGGTTTTAAGTCGTTGCTGTTGATGTCCTGTACCATTCCTATAGTTCCGCCGGTATAAAGGAGAAGTATTTTGCTTTTAGACATGATTTTTTTAAAGATTAAAATCTTTGGTGCAAATAAAAGAAAAAGCCTACTTACTTACAATCTGTTTTTCATTGACATTTCTATTCATATAGTACAGAAAAATTAAATCCTTTGATCTTGTAGTTGATTGGTGAGGATATAAAAAATAAAGCGCCTCCTGTCCCTGCGAATGCCATAAGAAATATTATTTCTTATGCAGGAGTATAAGGAGTATTTTAAATAATGAATAGGAGTGCTTTGTACGATGAAGTATCTTCTCTATTTGAATTTTATTTATTATTATTGCCATCGTATTTAATGTATGTCTAAAATTTTTTTGAATAAATACACCATTACTTTTGTTTTGTTTTTGATATGGTTGCTTTTTTTTGACAGAAATGATGCATTTACTCAAATGGATTTGGGAAGACAAGTGAGAAAATTATCAGAAGAGAAAAGATATTATATGGCAGAAATAGATAAGAATAAAAGAGCCACAGAGGAACTTAAAAATAATGTGGAAAGTATTGAAAAATATGCGAGAGAAAGATACTGGATGAAAAAAGATAATGAGGATGTATATGTGGTGTTGAGGAAAAATTAGTACGGAAAAATTAGTTATATTTTTGATGAAAATAGATTTTTATATTGCAGGTATTCAGAAGTCGGGGACTACAAATTTAGCATATTTGTTAAGTAAGTCGTCCAATATTATTACGCATCCACAAACAGAGTGTACTTTTTTTTATGATGAAAATGAGTATAATAAAGGTGTCAGGTATTTTAAGAAGACTTACTTTTTTAAAAAGGAACATCTGCATCACCCTCATTATCGTCTGATAAAGCATAGCAATAGTTTTGTTTCGGTGGATACATTTAAGAGAGTTCTTCAACATTCACCCGATGTACAGTTTTTACTGGTGTTTCGCGATCCTGTTCAAAGATTTTTTTCTTCATATATGATGGAGAGAGCAAGGAGTTTATATCCTTATGATATTAAACAAGCAATGAAAATAGCATTCAGTGACAAACAATCGGTGGAGCACAGAATATTTTATTCTTTTGGCGAATATGATAAGTGGATTGAAAGGATCATGAAAGAAATAGACAGAAAGCATTTATACTTTTTTTTGTTTGAAGAATTGTATAATGATGTAGAACATCATTTTGAGCAGTTTGCAAAGAAATATGGCTTAGCAGTCAATATGGAGTTTTCTATGCCATCGCCCATTCAAAATGCACATAAAGAATATAAGTATTACTGGTATCAAAAGGTAATTTCCAGCCTTAAACGTAGTGGTATAAAAGGATCAATAAAAAGATGGATCCCTGCAAGGCATTGGGCAAACTTAGTGAAAAGAGTGGAAGGGGCAAATTTTACAGAGCCGAAAGAAAAATATAAAATGGATACAGCGGAAGAGAGTATATTAAGAGAGAAATATTATCATTCTATAAAAAGATTTGAGGCTATAACAGGACTGAAAACAATCTGGCTGAATAACAATTAAATGCAAGAAAAAAAAGAATATATTATTAGCGCAAGGAATAAATTTTCTTTTGGGATAAAAGAACTTATAGATTATCAGGAATTGATTTATATATTTACATGGAGAGAAATAAAAGTGAAGTATAAGCAGACGGCAATAGGAATATTCTGGGTAGTGCTGCAACCTCTGTTATTAATGGGGATTATTAATGTTTTTTTATCTCGCCTGTTTCAGTCGCATCATTATGAAGTGCCTTATTATTTGTATGTGTATTCGGGATTGATAACATGGACATTGTTTTCATCTTCGGCTAATACAGCAGTAAATAACATATTGACGAGTGCCAATATTATCAAGAAAATATATTTTCCAAGATTGATTATTCCTTTATCTTCTGTTTTGGCATCGCTTTTGGATTTTGTTATTTCTTTTGTTGTTTTGATTGTTTTTATTACGATAGATGACTTTTATTTATTATCAAGCTTTAATGTTTTGTATTGGATTTTGTCGGTCATGGTGGTGATGATGTTTTCATTGGCATTGGGCTTATATTTTTCTGCATTGGTAGTAAAATACAGAGATTTCAGATATGCCTTGCCTTTTTTTATACAGTTGTTGTTTTTTATCAGCCCTGTTATTTACAGTATTCATTTGCCTAATGCAACGCTTCAGGAGTTTTTGTTTTATTTTAATCCGATGATACTGGGTATGGATATCATGAGAAAGGCAATATTTGGAATAAACATACAATGGAGTACTATGCAGATATTGATTTCATTTTTTGTATTATCAGTGTATTTATTGATGGGTATTTATACTTTTAGAAAAACAGAAGAATACATAGCAGATAAGATTTAAATGTGTCATGTATTTATTTTAATCTTATTATTTGTAAGGTTTTCAGGTCGTTATAATTTTATTATTTTTGCCACTGATATAGAACTTATCCGAACTTTTATAGAAAAAATGAATCCAAAATGCAAGCAATTATTGAGATAAAAAATATCAGCAAAAGATTTAGAATAAGCCATCATAAGCAGCCTTATTTAAGTATTCGCGATTCGGTGATAGATTTTATTCATCAGCCTTTTGATTTAAAGAATAAAACAAGTGTTGAAGAGTTTTGGGCATTGAAAGACATTTGCTTGGATGTATATGAAGGAGAAAGCATAGGTATTATCGGGAAAAATGGAGCAGGAAAATCCACTTTATTAAAAATACTTTCAAGGATTACGCCACCTAGTTCGGGAAAGATAGTATTAAGAGGAAGAGTGGCGAGTTTATTGGAAGTAGGCACGGGTTTTCATCCTGAACTGACGGGCAGAGAGAATGTGTTTTTTAATGGAGCAATACTAGGCATGAAAAGAAGTGAAATTAAAAGAAAGTTTGACGAAATTATAGATTTTTCAGGGGTTGAGAAATTTATTGATACACCATTGAAGCATTATAGTAGTGGAATGCAGTTGCGTTTGGCATTTGCAGTAGCGGCATTTTTGGAAGCCGAGATACTCGTGGTGGATGAAGTATTGGCTGTAGGAGATGCAGAGTTTCAGAAGAAATGTTTGGGTAAGATGGAAGAAGTAACAAAGTCAGAAGGGAGAACGGTGTTGTTCGTAAGTCACAACATGAGCGCGGTGAAACAAATATGTGAGAAAAGTATTTTAATAGAAAAAGGCAGGCTCTCTTTCTTTTCAGATACGGTTAGCACTTTGAGTAAATACATGGAGTCAAATACTAAAAATGGCTTTAGTGGCTCAATTAATTTAAATAAAAATATCATCAAGAAAATTGAAATGAAGTGTGATGAGATGCTGAGTGATACTTTTTATGCGGGTTGTGATTTTACAATAGATGTTTATTTTGAAAGTAAAGATAAATTAGAATTTCCGGTATTAGGAGTATTATTTAAAGATGAGTATAATCAACCTGTGCTTGCAATGAATAATAAACACTATCGTAATAACCTGGTTACAAAAGAAGTTTCCTCGGGTATATTCAGAATGAATATGCCATTTTTTCCTTTTTTTTCAGGTAATTATACGATTGATTTATATTTTGGTAATCAATACAGAGATATAGAAATACTGAAAGACGTAGCGGCTTTTATGGTAGAGCAAAAAGGAATCAAAGGAGGTATAGAAATTCCTGATTCTAAGTTGAATAAATTTCTTGTCCAAAAAGTTAATTGGAGCATTGTATGAAATTTTTAAATAAGATTAAAAGAAATATTTTGCTAAGAAAAGAAATACGTTCCATTTCTTTTTGTAACACACGAATGGAATTGAGTACTATCAATAAAAATAAAGATGTATTTAATTTAATAAAGAAACATTACGAACAATACATAAAAGATATTTCTACTCCGGAAATGGCGATATCTCTCCATCTGGCATATTTCATAATGGACTATTGTATTGAATTTAAACCTAAAAGAGTGATTGATTTAGGTTCAGGATTTAGTTCATTGATATTTCAAATGTATCAAAATTATTTTAAGGAAGAGAATATAATAGTTTTTTCCATTGATGATGATAAGGATTGGCTTGATAAGACAAAAACTTTTGTAAGGGAAAAGGGATTATCTGAAGATCATATAATAGATATAAGTGCGTTGGAGAAACTGAATTTGAATAATTACTTTGAGTTAGTTTTACTTGATTTAAATTTTGTTGAGATAAGAAAAAAGTATCTTCAATTTTCAGTTGATTTATTGTCAAAAAATGGATTATTGATAATGGATGATGTTCATAAAATTGAGTTTTTAAGGGAAGTTAAAAAAGTTGCAGATGCGAATAGTTTAAAATTTATTGATATTAAGAAATTAACTGTTGATACGATGGGTAGATTTGCGATTGGATTACAAAAATGATAATGCGATGAAGTATGACTTGTCAATAATAATTCCAACTAAGGATAGAGGAGAGATATTTTATCAAACATTAAAATCAGTGCTTTCATCAGTTATCAATATAAATTCAGAGATCATTATTATCAATGATTCCACTTCGCTAATAAACATTGATCATTCTTGGTTGAATGTAAAAGTG
This sequence comes from bacterium, assembly GCA_027364695.1. Classification (GTDB taxonomy): domain Bacteria; phylum Bacteroidota; class Bacteroidia; order B-17B0; family Aurantibacillaceae; genus BPGX01. The sequence continues at coordinate 2,180 of DAHXOV010000092.1, read as the reverse complement.
TATAAAAATAAAGGTAAAGGAGTCGCTTCAGCAAGAAATAGGGGAGCCAGTAAAGCCTCTTCTGATATATTGCTTTTTTTAGACGATGATATTTTGATCAATGAAATGACTATCAAAAGATTATTGAAGCATTTTGAAACAGACCCAAATAATATCTATTTGCCTGATTGGGAATATCCTGAGAACTTAAACCTGTATCTTTTGAAAAAACAGTTTGGAAGATTTATAATTAAAAACAATTTGAATTGTCTTAGAGGATGGATGAATATAAATTCGTGGTGTAATAATGAAACAATTGAGATTCCGCATGGGGCTAGTTTTTGCTTATTGATTCATAAAAGCAAGTTTTATTCCATAGGTGGGTATAATGAACATTTTCCTTATGCAGGCGCGGAGGATTTTGATTTTTGTGAGAGGTTAAAAAAAACAGGAACCCGTTTTTTTGTTGATAATTTAATGTTGGTGTATCATAATGAAGCAGACAGAACGATGTTAGAAAATTGGCTGGAGCGAAAGAAAAGAGATAGTTATACAAAAAAAACAGCATTCACACTGGGGTATGCACAGTTTCAGTTAAGATATTCATACCTTCCATCTTTCATTTTAAACACCATATATAATTGTAAGTTTGTATTATTTATTATTATCAGGCTAATTCCTAATATCTCCATCTTTGATAAGATATATGCTAAAATAGTTCATCTTCTTACGGCGGCATACATTTATACTGGATATAAAAAAATGTAAAATGTTATTTCAACTGCTTAAAATAATATATAGTAAAATTCCATGTAAAAAACAAATATTTGTTCTTTTAAAATTCATATTCAAGCCAGGCAAAAATATATACAAGCATTTACATTTTAAGGGTATTTTTACTGTCCGTATTACACAACAAGAAGGATTCAAAATAAGGCATTATGGCTATGAATTGGAAAATGAACTGTTTTGGACAGGTATTGATAATGGATGGGAAAGACAATCAATGAAATTATGGATTCAATTATCTAAAAACGCTGAAACTATTATTGATATTGGCGCCAACACTGGTATCTATTCTTTAGTATCCAAAACAGTGAATAAAAATGCTGATGTACACGCGTTTGAGCCGATAAAGACAATTTATGATAAGTTAGTGCTGAATGGCAGTATTAATAACTATGATATAAAATGCAACTTACTGGCATTATCAAATCAAAATGGGAAAGCCAAAATCTTTCTGCCAGATTCCGAACATGTATATTCTGTAACAGTAAATAAAAACATGAACCCTCAAAATAAAAAAACTGTTGAGCAGAATATTGATACAATTACTTTAGCAGAATACATAAAATTAAATAATATAAAAAAAATTGATTTAATGAAAATTGATGTAGAAACTCATGAGTATGAAGTGCTTCAAGGTATGGGTAAGTACTTAGAAATGATGCAGCCTACCATGTTAGTAGAAATCCTTGATGATGAGATAGGAAAAAAAATACAATCTTTGTTGAAGAACTGTAAATATATTTTTTTTGATATTGATGAAGAAAATGAACATATCTCATTAACAGACAATATACAGAAAAGCACTTCATTTAATTATTTAATTTGCAACAGAGACATTGCATTACAACTCAATTTAATAAAGGGAAATTGAAAACAAAACTTTTCAATATAATACGCAGTATCTTATTTAAAAACAGAGTTGCTGAATTTATTTTATTTTATTTTACTAATGGCAAATCATTAGATAATTGGATGGCTCGCTTGCCTGCCAACTACTACCAATACAAAATACCATCTATAAGAAAAGCAAGACGAGGAGAAATAGGCTATGAATTGGATATCAGTTGATTTACTTCGGAATTGTTGTTGAACCGAGAAAAAAACTATATGATCTGGTATGCGAAGGAGATATTATCATTGATGTAGGAGGAAATATAGGAGAAACCTCTCTGAATTTTGCAAAACATGTAAGAGAACACGGTACAGTATATACTTTTGAACCCAACATAGACTGCTTTATCAAATTAAACCATAATAGATCTTTAAATAATTTTCAAAACATGAAAACATTTAACTTTGGATTGGGTGACGTAGAACACAAGTATTATTTATCATCAGATAATAAACATAATAAAGGCGGTAACAAGATACATCAACAAAGTACAAAAGAACCCAACGTGACAGTCAAAAGA